>NZ_JBHUEO010000020.1:0-64830 GCF_042680885.1 Siminovitchia sediminis
AGACAGGTCTAGGTGGATGGGAATCTTTTTCTTAAAAATAAAAACACAAAAATCTAGATACAAGTCGTCTAAATGTAAAATAAAAAAGCCTGTAGAGAAAAAAACATATACTTTCTCTACAAGCTGCAAGACAGGCATAAGCCTGTCTTTTTTTGTGATTTTATACATATAACCGTTATTTTAATCAATTACCTTGTCCTTATTGGCGTTTTCGAGCATATATCCTGAACTGGACAAATAAGATGATACCAACACGATAAAAAATAGAGAGTGCTTGAGGTGAGTAATCGTTTATACAAGGCCTACATTCAACTCTATATAATGTTTAATTCCTGTAAAATGAGCTTGATTTGTAAAAGATGATTTTCTACCCGTGCAGTATGCTGAGGAACAGAATGTTCCCAAAACAGCAGACCCAGTATATATATACAAAAGACGAGTCTCATTTCACACTCCTCACATCCAATTCAGGGAGGGCGAGTGGTGTGCACGATTACATCAAAGAGCGAACGATCAAGATTGGAAGGTATATCGTGGAGACGAGAAAAACAGTTCGCGTCATTGCGAAGGAGTTTGGCGTATCCAAAAGTACAGTCCACAAAGATTTAACAGAAAGGCTGCCGGAACTTAATCCGGAATTGGCCAACCAGGTAAAAAGCATTTTGGAATATCATAAATCCATTCGGCATCTTAGAGGGGGGGAGGCAACAAAGCAGAAGTATAAAAAAGCCGAGCTGCAGAAATAGTTTGGACCGGAGAAGGCAAAGGCCTTCTTCTTTAGGTTTTCTGATTTCATAAGGCCCGGGTTACCGAGCAGAATGAAGGTCAAAGGCACCTTCACAGGTTTTTCTCCAGCGCTTGTCGCCCCCGGGCAGCCGCCTTGCGCTTTTCTATATTGTCCGGCTCCAGGCGGCAGGGGCTCGAGGTCGCTTCAAAAAACCAATGAAGGTCAAAGGCACCTTCACAGGTTTTTCTCCAGCGCTTGTCGCCCCTGGGCAGCCGCCTTGCGCTTTTCTATATTGTCCAGCTCCAGGCGGCAGGGGCTCGAGGTCGCTTCAAAAAACCAATGAAGGTCAAAGGCACCTTCACAGGTTTTTCTCCAGCGCTTGTCGCCCCCGGGCAGCCGCCTTGCGCTTTTCTATATTGTCAAAAAAACTAAAATTTTGTCAATCCCTCATTCCTTTTGGCGGGAAGGGTATGATAAAATATATACTTGGGATATGTGTGTGCAGCGGCCATTTACATAGTTTTTAAATAGATAAAGGTAGGGATTAAAGATGTTTGCAAAAGATATCGGCATTGACTTGGGGACGGCCAATGTTCTCATTCATGTAAAGGGACAGGGAATTGTTTTAAATGAACCTTCGGTTGTGGCTATAGACCGCAACACGAACAAGGTGCTGGCGGTAGGTGAAGAAGCAAGAAGAATGGTCGGGAGGACACCGGGAAATATCGTAGCTATACGCCCTTTAAAAGACGGGGTCATTGCCGATTTTGATGTGACAGAATCCATGTTAAAATATTTTGTCAATAAGCTGAATGTAAAAGGATTCCTGGCCAAGCCGCGCATCCTTATATGCTGTCCGACCAATATTACCAGTGTTGAGCAGAAAGCCATCAAGGAAGCTGCTGAAAAAAGCGGGGGTAAAAAAATATATTTGGAAGAAGAACCGAAAGTTGCAGCCATCGGAGCAGGCATGGACATCTTTCAACCAAGCGGAAACATGGTTATTGATATCGGCGGAGGTACAACGGATGTAGCCGTCTTGTCCATGGGAGATATCGTTACATCTGCATCGATTAAAGTGGCTGGCGACAGCTTTGACAATGAAATCTTAAATTATGTAAAGAAAGAGTACAAGCTGTTGATCGGAGAAAGAACAGCAGAAAATATAAAAGTCTCAATTGGTACCGTGTTCCCCGAGACGCATAATGAAGAAATGGAAATACGGGGACGTGATTTAGTTAACGGACTTCCGAGAACCATTACCGTGAATTCAAAAGAAATTGAAGCTGTATTGAAAGAGTCCGTGGGTCTTATTGTACAGGCTGCCAAGAACGTGCTTGAAAAAACTCCTCCGGAACTGTCTGCAGACATCATTGACAGAGGTGTCATTCTTACAGGCGGAGGTGCGCTTTTGCATGGGATTGACCAGCTGCTCGCGGAAGAGCTGCGTGTTCCGGTGCTTGTTGCAGAAGAACCCATGGATGCAGTAGCTAAAGGAACCGGAATGATGCTGGAGAATATTGATCGAATCGCCAAGGCGAACGTATAACAGGAGGCGTTTCAATGTTAAGGGGTCTTTTTACTGCTGCATCTGGGATGTATGCTTCGCAGAGGAAAACAGAAATGTTGACGAATAACATGGCGAATGCCCAAACCCCTGGATATAAAGCAGATCATACGCATGTGCGTGCTTTTCCTGACATGCTTCTCTCCAGGTTTGAAGCCGGCAATCGCCGAACCGAGCGTGTGGGTACATTACATACAGGCATGTATGTCCAAGAGATTGTTCCAAGGTTCATTCAAGGGGACTTGATGGAGACCGGCCGTTCCGGTGATCTTGCGCTTACGGACAGGGGTGAGGGGACTGCTTTTTTCTCTGTTGACCAAAATGGGCAGATATCCTACACGCGAAATGGCCGTTTTACCATTGATCCTTCAGGTATGCTGACCACAGAAAATGGCTGGCCTCTTTTGGATGAAAATGGCAATACTATCCGCCTGAACAGCGATCAATTTGATATAGATGACTTTGGCCGAATTACTGAAAATGGTGTCCCTGTTGCCCGGTTGGGAATTGTTCGGGCAGATGAGCCGGAAGCCTTATCCAAAATGGGAGACGGCTTGTTTCAGACTGAAAATAATGCTCCCCTGCCCCTTGCAGGCAATGCAGATTTTTCTGTCTCCCAAGGCTTTATAGAGAGAGCCAATGTGGATATTACACGTTCCATGGGAGATATGCTGGCGGCCTACCGCACTTTTGAAGCGAATCAAAAAATAGTCCAGGCCTATGACCGCAGTCTTGAAAAGGCAGTCAATGAAGTGGGCAGGGTCAATGGTTAAGAGGGTGAAGTCTAAATGAACAGGACAATGCTTACAGCAGTTAATACATTGGGGCAGCTTCAAAAGCAAGTGGACTTGATCGGACATAACTTGGCTAATGCTGAAACTAGCGGTTTTAAAAAAAGAGAAGCCTCTTTCTCAGATTTAATTGCACAACAGATCAATAACCACTCTTCGGTTGAATCGGAAATCGGCCGGCTTTCGCCCTTGGGTATCCGCCAAAGTCCCGGTTCCGGGATTTCTCAAACTTTCATGTCGACAGGCCAGGGTTCGTTAAAAAATACCGGAAGGCCTCTTGACCTTGCTTTTACAAAAGAAAATCAATACTTCAAAGTGTTGGTTCAAGAGGGCGGGGAATCAGCACTACGATTTACACGAAATGGTGAATTGGATATTGTCCAGGCCGGCGGCCAGTGGCTGCTTGCTACAAAAGATGGTCATCCTGTTTTAGATGCAAATGATCAGATCATTGCCTTTTCAGATCAGGTAGAGGACATCAAAATGGACCGGTCGGGTACAATGGAGTTCAGATTAGCAAGTGGTGAAACACAGGTATCACAACTGGGAATTGTTGCTTTATTCAAACCCCAGTTTATGGAAGCCCAAGGAAATTCGCTGATTGGTCTCCCGGATCAACTCGATGCCGGGGTGAACGTCAATGACATATACATGGACTTAATTGGAGCCAACAGGGCAGATGTTGGTCTGGAGCAAGGGGCCCTGGAAGTCTCTAATGTGGATGTGGGACAGGAAATGGCTCAACTGCTGACAACGCAGCGTTCCATTCAATTTCAATCAAGATCCATAACGCTTGCTGATCAAATGATGGGTCTTATTAACGGTATTCGTTAGTTTTGTCGTTCATACTTACATGAACAAACCGCCAAAAGGAGTTTTTTTCTATGTCGATCAGCAAAGAACAATCAAAAGCAAAAGAAGCGCCGAAAAAAGAGCAGCCCAAGGAAAAACCTGCTGATGATACAATAAAGAGAATTAAGGTCCGCTTAATCCCCATTTGGCTTAGAATCCTTATTGTAGCTGTGTTAGCTTCAATCAGCTTATTTATAGGGGTTGTCATCGGATATTCCGTCATTGGCGATGGAAAGCCCGCAGATGCACTAAAAATAGAAACATGGACACATATCATTGATATCGTTCAAAAAGAAAGTGAGGGCTGATGACAGCCCTTTTTTAACAAGAAAGAGTTACATGTAAACCATAGGTTCGGAAGATGAGCGGGGAAGCACTTTCCACATTCTGCAGTAAAGCAGAATGTACCCAAACCACTTACTGTCTCACGGGGTCACACCTGAAAGGCAATCATGCGGCTGAGTCCTCGTTTTTGCGTGGCTAAACAGTTTTTTTGCTTGTGTTACTACTATTTGGGAGGAATTTTGTATGATGGATATTCAGCAAATCAAAGAGATTATCCCTCACCGATATCCGTTCTTGCTAGTGGACCGGATATTGGAGATTGAAGAGGGAAAAAGGGCGGTTGGCATAAAAAATGTCTCTGCCAATGAAGAATATTTTAATGGACATTTTCCGGACTATCCGGTGATGCCCGGTGTTCTGATTGTTGAGGCTCTTGCACAAGTCGGGGCTGTTGCGATGTTAAAGAAAGAAGAAAATCGCGGGAAGCTGGCTTTTTTTACAGGGATTGATAAATGCCGGTTTAAGCGCCAGGTAAAGCCCGGCGATCAACTTCAATTAGAAGTGGAAATGATCCGGGTAAAAGGCCCTGTCGGGAAAGGCAAAGGAATTGCCCGTGTTGGGGATGAGTTGGTTTGTGAAGCAGAAATTATGTTTGCGCTAGGGGAATAAAAGGAATAATTCCTGTAGGGGTCCATAAAAAACAAAAAATGTTGAAGAATTTTAGAGGATTTGGGAAAGCTAACATCAGACCAGCAGGTCCTGTTCAAAATGGAAATCGGCAAAGCCGAGCTTACCCACAAAAAGTGGGACTACAAAATCTGAAAGGAGCTTACCTAAATGAATCCGAAATTCGGAAAAATCATTGGAGCAGCTGCATTATCCTCCCTCCTTCTTGTAGGATGTGCAAACAATGATCAAGAACCCCCTCCACCAGCAGACAACGGAGTCGAAGACAACGGGGGCAACAACAATAACAATGGTGTTGAGGACACCGACGGTACCAACGACAACAACGGTGTAAATGACAACGATGATCTTGACATGAACAACGACGTGGATGAAAACCTGGATAATGGTGACGTGATGGATGGTACTGATGACAACAACATGGATAACAATGATTTAAGGAATGACGAAGAGAATAGGTAAACATTTGAGAGGGCTGTTCCGCGCAATGTCGGAGACAGCCTTTTCATTTGGATGGTATTCTTATTTTTTCTCTGCCGGCTGTTTCATCCGCATCCTTGCTTTAAATTCCTTCAAGAGTTGTTCTCCGGAAAGTCCTTCTTTGATCAAATCGTCCAGAAGTAATTCCAGGTACTCATTTCGCCGCTTGCTGAGTTTGCCTATAAATAAGATACTCACGTGGTCTTTTACATGTTTAATGGAATGAATTTTTACAGTGAAAGGAGCCGGATCGTTTGCAGCATGAGTAATGATGACCCGTATTTCAAAAGGTTCATCTTTTTCCTTAAAAGATGTAAAGTAAGATTCAAATCTTTTTTCGACATATGCTTCAATAATCCAGCTTCCATCTTCACTTTCCTTATTGATGATTAACCCGTCTGTTAGTGGAATGTTCTTGGAGTGAAGGTCATCGATGACTTGCAGGGCTACGATTTTAAATGTTTTCAAATCGAGTCTCCTCCATATCGGCTTTTTTCAAGTATATCATGTTTTTTCTTCCTCTACATAAAGCGAAAGTTTCGTCATATATTGCCATAAATCACTTTTTTAAAAAAATGCGTATAATTGCCATATCTCTATATAGATCGATCCAAACGATAAATTTCACTTGTACAAAAGGAAATGATCAAGGTGATTTTTGAGAAAAAAATGAATTATCGCCATTTTACATAAAATAGCTTCGATTATACACTTAGAGTACCATATTTAAAGGAGTGATCCATTGATCAATCAGGTAACACTGGTCGGGAGGCTGACCAAGGATCCGGATCTTCGTTATACGGTGGAAGGGAGAGCTGTTCTGAACATTACCCTTGCCTTAAACCGTCACTATCGAAATTCACAGGGTGAATATGACGCCGATTTTGTCCTTTGTACCCTTTGGAACAAGACTGCAGAAAATACGGCAAAATACTGTGTGAAAGGATCTATTGTTGGGGTAACAGGAAGAATTCAGACAAGGCATTATGAAAACCCCGAAGGGAAAAGAGTCTATGTCACTGAAGTGGTGGCAGATGCCGTAAAATTTATGGGAGGGCGTCCAAAAGAAGAAAGACAGGCTGGCCAGGCCGGAAAACAAGCAGAGGAAGTCAGGGAGGTGAACCGTTGATAAGGGAAAGGCAAGGAGAGTCATTGGAGCGATTAGTCAGCGATTTAATCTTTAAACTGGGAAAAGCCCATCAGCAAATCCATCATTTAACCCAGCGGGTTGAACAGCTTGAACATTTGTTACATCAGCAAACACCCGGACTTTTTCTTCAACACAAATCTAAAACCTCCTAGAGAAACATGATTCCATTCATGTACAGTCCCCGCTTTTCTTTTATAACATCCCCGCTAGCCCTCCCCATGTGGAAGACCAGCCCGAATGAGCTGGTCTTTTTTCATTGTGTATTTTATTTTAAAAAGTATTTCCAAAAAGCCCGGTCTGATCAGGAGTGAAACTTAGTGTCAACCCGCAAATTGTTTCTGGACTGATGAATATGATCCGAAGTCTATATACCCGCATAGTTCGGAGATACGGGAGTCCATGAATCCTGCTGCTCCTTATCCATTGGTATCCAAAACGTCATTCCGTTAAATACGACCACACCATTGACTGTCTCCTTTTTTCCGTTGACATAGCGGATGTTTTGGTTGGCGGGGTATTGAATGGTCAAGCCAGCTTTTTCAGCAATAAAAACAGGCTGTCCAATGTCTCCTTTCTGAATCTTGGTTCGAAACCCTTTGCTCTCAAAATGTTCCTGTGCAGAAACAAATTTCTCATCTGTGAGTTTGGCGAGAGAGGGAAGCTGCAGGTGCTTGACGACATATTCTGCAAGCTCTGTATTGTTCAAAAGTCCAGTCGGATGATGTTCGACACCTGCACCCCCGTAACTATAAAGAGAAACATCCTCTCCAGAATGCCCTTTAGTCGTAAATCCAAGATTTGCCCGTCTTGCCATCATTTGAACCATGGTCTGTTCAATGTTCTGCCCGTTTTTAAGTTTTACCAATTCTTGAGGAGAGACGCCGTCCAGTCCATAGCTGTTCAAGACCTCTTTTAAGTTTGATCGATCCGGCTTCAATTGGGAGAGGGCACCGGTTACCGTATATTTGGCCTTTTTCAAAGGTGCGACAAAATGATCAGGCGAAGTGTCCGGATAGGTCTTGTCCGTCCTATTATTTCCCATCGTCAGACCGCCGTTACCATGATCAGCTACTGCAATTAAAAGAGTTTGCTGGTCCTCTTTTGCAAAAGTAAGAGCTTCTTGTACAGAAGCATCAAAAGCCAGTATCTCACTGATCATCCCAACCGGGTCATTTTTGTGACCGGCGAAGTCTACCTTGCTGCCTTCGATGAATAGGAAAAACCCATTGTGGTCTTGACTGAGTAAACGAAGTGCTTTCTTTGTCATTTCAGCCAAAGAGGGCTGTTCTGGATGAAGTACCTTCCGATCCAGTTCGTAGGCCAAATCCTCATCTGCAAAATAACCGTAAAGGGGGAGACTGTCGGACTGAAGCAAATCCTTTTGGGTACGGATTGCATTCCCTTGTTTGTCAGAGGCGGAAAAAGCATATCGTTTCCCGCCGCCGAGGATCAGATCAATGTTTTGGTGTGCCTGCTGCCAGCCGATTTCCTCTAATCTATGTCTGCTGATGGAGTGTGCCGAAAAAGCCGCGGGAGTTGCATGCTGGACAGGAGCCGTCGCAATCAATCCGGTAGCTAAACCTTTCTCCTGAGCGGCCTCCAAAATATTGGCAACCGGCCGCCCGCCGACTGTCCCATCCTGTGCCTGGTATGGAACCATTCCGATAAAGTCCATTGTTGTTTTATGGCCTGTGGCCATAGCGGTTGCTGCTGCAGCTGAATCGGTAATGGCTGAGCGGAGAGAATATGTGCGAACACCTCCCGTCAAAATTTCGTCCAAAGCGAGAGGCTCCCCTTTAAAGTGTCTGGCAAGCGTAATGACATCAGAATTGGTTCCATCCATGACCATAAAGATGACATTTTTTCGTGGGCCTTTTTTTTCGGCTCCTGCATGAAGCGGAATACTGAGTAAAAGACAACAGATAAGGGAAAACCCGGCTATTTTCTTAAACATGCGATTCCTCCAATATAAGGTGGTCATTCATTATATTATTTGGAGAATTGTGGGGTTTATTCGAAGGGGGAGTGGAATAGAGCCAAAATAACAACATCCAAAAAAGCTGCATGCCCATCGGCTTTGCAGCTTTTTTGATATTAATACTATATGCTCGTGTCATGCTTAAACGCAAGGGTCTGTAAATAAGGAAAAACTAACATCAGATTTTGGAAGCCGTAAACGGCCTCTTTAGTTGTAGATGATTGTGCCTGCGTTCATCCGTTAAACGGAAGCTCGCCTATTGCTCTCAGTAGAATTTTTTATAGCCGTCAAATTTGCTTTTCCAATAAGAATTGTTGAGGCTTGCAATTTCAACTCCGTTGTTTCCGGCATGGATAAATTGGTTGCCTCCAAGGTAGACCCCCATATGGGAAATGCCTTTTTTATATGTATTCTTAAAGAAAACCAAATCTCCTGGTTGAGGACTGCTTATATAATATGAGCGATTATAGTAACCCTCTGTGCTCGTTCTGCTGATATTATGCCCCGCTTGCTTAAATACGTAATAAATAAATCCGCTGCAGTCAAAACCTGATGGACTCGTTCCTCCCCATGCATATTTTGTCCCCAACTGCTGTTTGGCCACAGAAATTACATTGCCGGACGAAGATGCAGCAGGCTTGGAAGCAGGTGCAGCCGTTTGTTTGGCCGGAGTGCTGGAAGCAGCGCTGCCACTCACCTTGAGGGTTTGTCCAGCGTAAATTAAATCCGATCTTAACCCATTGATTTGCTTTAAGTTCGCTACGGTTGTACTGTATTTAGCAGCGATTTTTCCGAGTGTATCCCCGCTAACCACTTTGTACGTGGACCCGGTGCTGCTGGAACCGGCAGAAGATGATGCGGGTGCAGCAGCTGTACTTGACGAGGAAGCAGGTGCTGCGGAGCCGCCTTGCCTTACCTTTAATGTTTGCCCCGGATAAATAATATTTGAAGAGAGGCCGTTCCATTGTTTGAGTTGACTGAGTGAGATTCCGTGGGCATTGGCAATTTTGATTAAATAATCTCCGGGCTTTACAGTATATGTACTGCCGGAACTGCTCGTTGCACTGCTCGCTTTTGCGGAGCTCCGGGCAGAGGTGCTTGCAGAAGTTCCGGAGCCGGAGCTTTTGCTTCCATCTACTCTCAGTACTTGTTTGGGATAAATGATATCTGATGACAATTTATTTAACTGTTTAATATTGGATACCGTTGTTTTATATTGATTGGCAATTTTCCAGAGTGTGTCTCCGGGCTTCACCTGGTACTGTTCTGCAGCAGATGCTTTTCCAGAAAAAGTCGCCATTAATGCAACAGTTGCTACACCGCCCACTAACTTTTTCCGCATGATACATTCCCCCCAGTTTATATAAAGCTCTTTTTCTGAAATTCTAGCATAAATTCCTGCCAATTCATGATATTTTTACAAAATGTTACATGTTTTTAATAATAAAACCATATATTACCAGATTTATAAATGGATTTTCTTTTCATCTCATCCCCTGTATCATAGAATGAAAGGGAGAAGGACTTCAGGAGGTATACGATTTGGAAAAAAAGAACCGATTTGAAACCGATGTGATACATGCAGGCTATGAGCCATCTGACCATATGGGGAGTTTGGTTCCCCCTCTTTTTCAGACATCGACATTCACTTTTCCATCAGCACTTGAAGGGGAAAGGCGCTTTGCCGGGGAATCTGAGGGGAACATTTATTCAAGATTGGGTAACCCGACGGTTACGGCTCTTGAAAGGAGAATGGCCGTTTTGGAGGATGGGGAAGGAGCCCTCGCGTTTGCTTCAGGAATGGCGGCAGTCAGTGCAACGCTCTTACATTTAACAAACACAGGCGACCATATTGTATGTTCTGATGGCATTTACGGCTGTACCTTCGGTTTGCTGCAGCTCATGGAGAAAAAGTATCACATTGATCATGACTTGATCAGCATGGACACTGAAGAATCATTGAGAACTGCCCTTCGCGAAAATACTAAAATAATTTATGTGGAGACGCCGATCAACCCGACGATGAAATTGGTGGACCTTGAAATGATCGTCCGCGTCGCAAAAGAACGGAATATACGCGTGGTAGTAGACAACACTTTCTGCTCACCGTATTTACAAAGACCGCTTGCCATCGGCTGCGACTTTGTTGTTCACAGTGCCACGAAGTATATTGGCGGTCATGGAGATGTTGTAGCAGGGCTCGTTGCGGGAAAAGACAAAGAAGCGGTGGATGAAATGAGATCAACGGTCAGGAAAGATATTGGAGGGATCATGTCCCCGTTTGATGCCTGGCTTTTGATGCGGGGGTTAAAGACGCTGCCAATCCGGCTTGACCGCCACTGTGACAATGCCGAAAAAATTGCAGAGCGCTTGAAAAAACATCCAAAGGTAGGAAAAATGTTTTACCCCGGAGATCCGGACTTTCCTCAATATGAGCTGGCCAGCCGTCAGATGAAGCGCCCTGGGGGAATGATCAGCTTTGAAGTGAAAGGCAGTAAAGAAGCTGCTCAGAAGCTGCTGGATTCAGTAAAACTGATCCGGCTTGCGGTCAGCTTGGGTGATACAGAGACTTTGATTCAGCACCCGGCTTCCATGACGCATGCTGTTGTTCCGGAAGAAGACCGGAAGAAAATGGGGATTTCCGACACGTTAATCAGAATGTCTGTCGGATTGGAATCCTGGGAAGATATTTGGGAAGACCTGGAACAGGCTCTGAACAGCATATAATTACTGCATATTCCAAAAACCTTGCCATACATTGAGTCGATGGCAAGGTTTTTTATTTTTGCGGAACCGGCTGGTTGCCATGATGGTTCCTAAACATTCTTGTCTGCAAAATTTTCGTTATCTATCATTTTATTATTGTGTATGAAAAAAAGGAGCTTTATAATGAGTGATGTTCAGCAATTTTGTTTATGAATGCCTATAGTGGCAATGGACACTTGTTGAATGTAAGCGGACATTACTGCCATGACCATGACAGGATGTTTCTGTGCCATGTTAGGAGGAAAAAGACATGAAGGTGTTAATCTTTAAAACCCCAGAAGAAGCCACGGAAGCTGCTTATGATATGGTAATCAAGCGGTTTGATGAAGGCCTCAAAACGATCGGTCTAGCCACGGGAAGCACTCCTTTAAAACTTTATGAAAAGCTCCGTCAATCCAATAGAGATGTATCACATATCACCACGGTAAACCTGGATGAATATGTGGGGTTGGAGCCTGATGATCCTCAAAGCTATAACTATTATATGAATGAGGTGTTGTTCAAGTATATGAACTTTGCCTCTACCAATGTTCCAAATGGAGTTGCCGAGGATTTGGAAAAAGAATGTGAGCGTTTTGAAGAAATTTTGCGCAGACACCCTGTAGATTTACAGATATTGGGAATGGGTCCAAACGGTCATATCGGTTTCAATGAACCGGGGACTTCTTTTGATTCCGTGACACATGTAGCAGAATTGACTCCTTCTACACGGGAGGCAAACAAACGTTTTTTTGAAAAGGAAGAAGATGTTCCGAAAAAGGCAATTACGATGGGGATTTCCTCGATCATGGATTCAAAAGAAGTCATGATGCTTGCGTTTGGAGAAGCGAAAGCGGAGGCTGTCAGGTGTATGGTCGAAGGGCCTGTGACAGTAGATTGTCCTGCTTCAGTCCTGCAGAATCATCCGAATGCCATCATTATACTGGACGAAGCCGCAGCCGGAAAATTAAAGAAAAGCGAATAGCACAATAGGGAAAGCCGCCCCCCTTTCCGGGGACGGCTTTAATGTTGCAATACACCGATTAAGATGTGTTTCAGCACTTGCTTGCAGGTTATATTTTTTAAAGCTCCGCGATTCAGCCGATGGGGTTCCAGCGGTGTAATAAACGGTGCTTCTTTGACAGTTTTTCCGGGGCGGGTTACATATAATTCCCCGGTTTGTCCCCCGCTGGTCACTGCATAGAGGCCGCCGTCTTCCAACCCTTTTTCAATTTCCCTTTTTTCGGTTATCCCGTTTTCATTCAGGACCCAAATAAAAGATTGATCGCCTTGATCCCTTATGCTTTTTGCGAAAACAACCGGAACACCCTGCATTTCATTTAGGATAATATCAGCCGTCACGTGATAACCGTACTGCACATCGCTGTGCTGTTCATCAAGTGTAACCGTAAAGGGGTACAGGCTTGTTCCATCGTCAGCCCCCGCCGGCATCCTTGTAATTTTGCTGACTTCTCCGGTCGGCCGGCTTTCAAAAAGGTGTGATAGAATGTTTACCCTCATTCCTTCCTTTACTTCTGGCAACTCTTCTTCCGTAAGTTTTCCTGTCAGAACTTTTTCATTGGACGCAATGGTGATGACCTGTTTTTCATTTGGTCTCAATTTCTTCACAATTCCATCCACGGGACTTGTAACGGCTAAGTCATCTCTTTCGTTTTGAAGGAATGCTTTTTGTTTCTCCAGCTTTTCAATTTCCGCCTCAATTTTTTCGAGCTCAAGTCTTTTCTCGCCAATCTCTTTATCCATTGTCTGCTGCCATTCTGACGGGTCTGCGCTTTGGGGGTTCTCAAGTGCTGTCCATGGATCCCATTCTTCGAAATCAGTTGCCTCTCCGGAATAAACGGGGTCTGCAAAAGTATCTGCTGATGCTGGCGGGGTCAAGCTGCTCCATTCATCAATCAAAGCTTCCACACTATTTCTTTTGGCCAGAAGACTTTCGATTTCCGAATCCAAAAATGAAGTCTGGCGGTCTACTTGATTGCTTTGATAGATGAACAGGGTGGTTCCTGCCTCCACCTGATCACCTTCTTTAACAAGAAACTCTTCTATTGTTTTTTCTTGATCAGCCATGATATATATCGTGTCAGCTTCCTCAATAACGCCGTCCGCAGCAAGCGAGTGGACAATATCCGTTTCCCTTATTTTTGACCAGTCACTGATGTAATTGATGCGGCTGACGCTGCCATTTTCCCTGGTAATTAAAATGGTATTGGCTGTGATAAACAGAATGACTCCCAATACCATGAGTACGCGAATCCATTTATTCATTTTTCATTACTCACCTTCATCATAGGATGACCTTGAAATCCAGAAAGGCCAAAGTTGCCTTTCCGATCCACGAAATGATATGTATGCCGATGATGATCATAAACAATATGAGCGGCCTTTGACTGCTCAACATGCGCAAACCGTAAAGCTGAAATGCAATCACCCAGAATTTAAACAGGGATATACTGCCAAGAAAGTAAATAAAAAAAGGATGGCTCATCATATAATGGGCGGCAGGCCCCAAAGAAAAAGGTGATGAGAACCAGGGCAGATTGAATTGTACGGCCAAAAATATATTCAACGTATTTTCAGCCAGCAAGACAGGGAATATAAAAGACTGCAAAACGACTAGCTTGGCGTAGGGAACATCTGTTAAAGTCCAAAACCACAGTGCATGAAAGAAGATGATAAGAGCAGCATAAAAAAGTCCCAGGATCAGCCTTCCTGCGGCAAAGGAACTTTTCAGCCATTCAAATTCTTCGGGAGACCTCGTGATTAATTCAGAAGAAAAGGGATTGGACCCGATGCCCAAATAGCCGGAAATGGCAAAAATAAAAGCGCTTATCAGAAAAAGCAGAAAAATTTTCAGTTTCAACCTGTATATACTTTCTGCTTTGTGCAGCTGAAAAAAATGCTTATGAGGATCAAAAAGACCTTTTAAAATATTAAGCTGGTAAACCACCATGCATCACCTGTTTCCTAATCCTTCCACTTTCACCATTTTACCTTATAAACCCTATTTTTTGAAATTACCAAGTGGAAAAAATACTTTTTATAAAAATATATGGTTATCGATCAAACTGTCGTGAGGTGTCATATAAAATTTAAGGTATATATTATTGAGTGAAAAACCATTGTAAACGATTGCATTTATCAAAACATTTTGAGGAGTGCAAGATTCTGAAAAAAGGTTGACGAATCAAGGAATCAACGGTAAGATTAGGAACAATGTAACATTTTAATATACGTAATTTTACTATCACGCGAGAGGGGCGAAAAATGGTGAGTGAGCAGTGGATTTTCCTCAACGGCAGCTATGTAAAAAAAGAAGATGCTGTCATTTCGGTATACGACCATGGATTTTTGTACGGAGACGGTGTGTTTGAAGGGATCCGCTCATACAGCGGCAATGTTTTTAAACTTCATGAGCATCTTGTTCGTCTTTATGAATCCGCAAAATCAATCATGCTTGAAATACCGTATACACAAGAGGAAATGACTCAGATTATCGTTGAAACTCTCCGTAGAAATGAATTGAAAGACGGATATATTCGCCTGGTCGTCTCTCGTGGTGTCGGAGATCTCGGGCTTGATCCGGCAAACTGCCGGGAGGCTTCTGTCATTGTTATTGCCGAACCGCTCCGGATCTACCCCAAAGAGTTATACGATACAGGAATTGAAATTGCAACGGTAGCCACCCGAAGAAATCGTTCGGATGTGCTCAACCCGATGATTAAATCTTTGAACTACTTAAATAATATTTTGGTAAAAATGGAAGCGAACCTGGCAGGCGTTCCGGAAGCTCTGATGCTGAATGACCAGGGCTACGTTGCAGAAGGTTCTGCTGATAATATATTCATAGTAAAAGATGGCAAGCTGCTGACGCCGCCAGGGCATGTTGGCGCACTTGTGGGAATTACAAGAAACACAATTATTGAGATTGCCAGGGAAAAAGGCTATGAAGTGGAAGAGGCAATGTTTACCAGACATGAGGTCTATACTGCAGATGAAGTATTTCTCACTGGAACAGCAGCCGAAGTCATTGCTGTTGTAAAAGTCGATGGACGTGTCATCGGAGAAGGTAAACCGGGACAAGTGACAAACGACCTCCTTGCCGCCTTCCGTGAACAAACAGTGAAAGACGGAGTCAAAGTATACGACGAACCAGTACATGTCAGCTAAGTAAAGAGGGGGAAGACGATGCGCAGTGATATGATAAAAAAGGGGATCGATCGTGCCCCTCATCGAAGCCTGTTATATGCAACAGGAGTCAAAACAAAAGATTTGGACAAACCGTTTATCGGAGTCTGTAATTCATATATTGATATTATACCCGGCCACAAGCATTTAAACACATTTGCGGAAGTGGTCAAAGAAGCTATTTGGGAAGCCGGAGGAGTGCCGTTTGAATTCAATACCATCGGTGTGGATGACGGTATTGCCATGGGGCATATCGGTATGAGATACTCGCTGCCAAGCCGGGAACTGATCGCGGATGCAGCTGAGACAGTGATCAATGCGCATTGGTTTGACGGGGTATTTTATATTCCGAACTGCGATAAAATCACACCGGGTATGCTGATGGCAGCGTTCAGGACGAATGTTCCTTCCATCTTTGTTTCCGGAGGGCCGATGGAAGGCGGTATGTCATCCGAGGGTGAGCCGCTTACATTGACCTCTGTTTTTGAAGGCGTCGGTGCCTACCACGCCGGAAAGATGACAGCTGAAAAATTGCTGGATATCGAGCAAAATGCATGTCCGACATGCGGATCCTGCTCCGGTATGTTTACGGCAAATTCCATGAACTCTTTGATGGAAATGCTTGGAGTGACCATCCCGGGGAACGGAACCATTGTTGCAACTTCAGATGAACGCCACCGTTTGATTAAAGAAGCGGCCCGGCATTTAATCCGCATGGTAAAAGAAGACATTAAGCCAAGGGATCTTGTAACAGAGCGCACGATTGACGATGCCTTTGCGCTGGATATGGCAATGGGCGGATCAACAAATACAGTTTTACACACTTTGGCTATTGCACAAGAAGCAGAAATAGATTACGATTTATCTAGAATCAATAAAGTGGCAGAGCGGGTTCCATATTTAGCAAAAATTGCACCTGCCTCAGACTACACGATGCAGGATATCCATGATGCCGGCGGAATCAGCGCCATTATTCGCGAACTTTGCGAGATGGGCGCTGTAGAGGCAGACAGGATGACAGTCACTGGTAAAACAGTTTACGAGAATGTAAAAGACAGTGTCATCAAAAATCCTGAAGTCATAAGACCAAAAGAAAATGCATATAGTCCAGTTGGAGGGTTATCCATCCTGTACGGAAATCTCGCTCCAAATGGCGGAGTCATTAAAGTGGGAGCTGTTGATCCTTCCATTAAAACATTCCACGGGAAGGCTATCGTATTTGACTCTCAGGAAGATGCTCAAAAAGGGATTAACGATGGGACTGTTCAACCCGGCCATGTCGTAGTCATCCGCTACGAAGGGCCAAAAGGCGGTCCGGGAATGCCGGAAATGCTCGCTCCTACAGCAGCGATTGCAGGAAGAGGGCTTGGCAAAGAAGTAGCATTGATTACAGATGGACGCTTCTCAGGGGCTTCTCGCGGCATCTCGATTGGACATATTTCACCGGAAGCTGCCGAAGGCGGACCGATTGCACTGGTGGAAGATGGAGATGAAATTTTCATTGACTTAACCAACCGGACGATCCAGCTGCATGTTGATGACGAAGTGCTGGAAGAACGCAGAAAGCAGTTAAAACCATTTGAGCCGAAAATTAAAAAAGGCTACTTGGCAAGATATTCAAAATTGGTTACCTCTGCAAGCACAGGCGGAGTAATGAAAATATAAAATTCAAGGCAATGAAAAGGAAAAAGTGAATGAAGTCCTGCATTTACAGAGAGCCGGAACTGCTGGAAACCGGCAATGCAGTCATTCACGACATCCCCTTGGAGCCGGAATCCTAAAAGCAAGCGCGATTAGGGATTCACGGGGATACTTAGGAGTTCCCGTTATCAATGAATGGCTGATATTCAGCTGTTCTTAAGTCAGTGAGTTTTCACTGTAAAGTAGGGTGGTACCATGAAAAGTTTTTTCATCCCTGCATAAAAGGTTCTCCTTTTGTGTGGGCTGAAAAAACTTTTTTCTTTATATGAATCTTTTTACATGAAAATAAAAAATGAAAGGAAGGCGCTAGTGGTGAGTATAGGTTTCCCGATGAAAACAGGCAGCCAACAATCAGACACGGCCAAAAAGGAACAAGTAAAGACCGGGGCGGACTTGTTTATCGAAGCTTTGCAAAGAGAGAATGTAGAATTGATTTTCGGATATCCGGGAGGTGCCGTTCTTCCCATTTACGATGCCTTATACAAAAACCCCATCAAGCACGTTTTGACCCGGCATGAGCAAGGTGCCATCCACGCAGCAGAAGGGTATGCACGAGTTACAGGAAAGCCGGGTGTTGTCATCGCGACTTCTGGTCCTGGAGCAACCAACCTGGTTACAGGTATTGCTGATGCCATGATGGATTCAATTCCGCTTGTGATTTTCACTGGGCAGGTAGCAAGCGGAGTTCTTGGAACAGATGCTTTCCAAGAATCTGACATTGTGGGAATTACCATGCCGATTACAAAGCATAACTATCAGGTAAATAAGCTTGAAGATCTTGGCCGCATTATCAAAGAAGCCTTCTATATTGCCAACAGTGGAAGACCGGGTCCTGTACTGATCGACATTCCAAAAGATATCGCTACAGAAACAGCAGGCGTTTATCCGGATGAAGCCATCCATTTACCAGGTTATCAGCCTACAACAAAGCCGAATTACCTGCAGCTGCAAAAATTGGCAAATGTGATGGCAACAGCCAAAAAACCACTGATCCTGGCTGGAGCAGGGGTCATATTCGCCAAAGGATCTGAGACTCTCAAATCTTTTGTAGAAAAAACAGGATATCCCATTACAAATACATTGCTTGGTCTGGGCAGTATCCCGGGGAATCATCCCCAGTTCTTGGGAATGGCCGGCATGCATGGAACTTATACATCCAACATGGCCATTACGGAGTGCGACCTTCTCATCAACTTTGGGGCACGCTTTGATGATCGCTTGACAGGGAATTTGAAACACTTTGCGCCAAATGCCACCATTGCTCATATTGACATTGATCCTGCAGAAATCGGCAAAAATGTCCCAACGGATATTCCCATTGTGGCAGATGCGAAAGCAGTGTTGGAAGAGCTGGTTAAAATGGACTTCAACCTTCCTGACATCACTTCCTGGACAGAGCATCTGGAAGAATATAAAGAAAAGTATCCATTCAGAAAACCCGAATCCAATGAAAATGGACTGTCTTCTCCGCATGTCATCAAAATGATCCATGATGCAACAAATGGGGAAGCGGTTGTCACTACGGATGTTGGGCAGCATCAAATGTGGGCCGCCCAATACTATGGTTTCAATGCTCCGAATCACTGGGTAACATCCGGCGGCCTGGGAACAATGGGCTTCGGATTCCCGTCAGCCATCGGCGCTCAATTGGCTGACCCGAAAAAAACTGTAGTATCTATATCCGGTGATGGCGGATTTCAAATGTGTCTTCAGGAACTTTCGGTTGTCAGTGAATTGAACCTTCCTATCAAAATTATTATTTTGAATAACAAATCTTTGGGGATGGTTCGCCAATGGCAAGAGAAGTTTTATGAGGAAAGATATTCCCAATCCCTCATTCCCAATCAGCCTGACTTCATCCAATTGGCTGCAGCCTATGGCATTAAGGGATATAAAGTGGAGAATGAACAGGAAGCAAAGGAAGTATTTGAAAAAACTCTTAACAGCAATGAACCGGTTCTCATCGACTGCCGCGTAATAGAAAATGAAAATGTGTACCCAATGGTTGCACCAGGCAAAGGACTACATGAAATGATCGGGGTGGGAGAATGAAACGCGTTGTAACATTAACAGTCAACAATAGCAGCGGCGTGTTGAACAGAATCACCGGACTAATCTCAAAAAGACAGTTTAATATTGAGAGCATTACGGTCGGGCCTACAGAAAATCCGGGCATTTCCAAAATGACGCTGATCGTTCCAATTGACGATCCGGCAAAAATGGAGCAGCTCTCAAAGCAATTACAAAAGCAAATTGACGTGCTGAAAGTAACAGACATTACCGAAAAAGCGGTAACCCGCGAGCTGGCCCTTATCAAAGTCTCTTGCCCGCCGCCGGTTCGCAGTGAAGTATACAGCATTATTGAACCGTTCAGGGCAACTGTCATTGACATTGGCAAAAATATGATTACTGTCCAAGTCACTGGCGAGCCTTCAAAAGTGGAAGCTTTTATTGAACTTTTGAAGCCTTATGGAATTAAAGATATTTCAAGGACTGGGGCAACCGCCTTTGTCCGGGATCATCAAAAGCAAGATTCACCACAACTATCCATACTACAATTATAAAAGGGAGATGTATTAGGAATGGCAAAAGTTTACTACAACAACGAAATTAATGAGGCAGTACTACAAGGAAAGAAAATTGCGATCATGGGATATGGTTCCCAAGGGCACGCTCACGCTTCCAACCTGAAAGAAAGCGGATTTGACGTAATCGTAGGTGTAAGACCAGGTAAATCCTTCGAACAGGCTCAAGAAGACGGACATGAAGTATACACGGTAAAGGATGCAGCATCTCAAGCAGATATCATCATGATTCTTCTTCCGGATGAGAGACAAACAGAAGTCTATGAAAATGAAATTAAACCTGAATTGACTGAAGGAAAAGCATTGGCATTTGCTCATGGATTCAACATCCACTTCAGCCAAATCGTTCCTCCTGCGAACGTCGACGTATTCATGGCTGCACCTAAAGGACCCGGCCACTTAGTAAGACGTACTTACCAAGAAGGCGCAGGGGTACCTGCACTGTTTGCTGTTTACCAGGATGCTACCGGAAAAGCGAGAGACATTGCTTTAGCTTATGCGAAAGGAATCGGTTCTGCTCGTGCGGGCGTATTGGAAACAACTTTCCAAGAAGAAACCGAAACAGACTTGTTCGGAGAGCAGGCAGTACTTTGCGGTGGAACAACTGCACTTGTAAAAGCCGGATTCGAAACGCTTGTAGAAGCAGGATACCAGCCGGAAGTAGCATACTTCGAGTGCTTGCATGAATTGAAATTAATCGTTGATTTGATGTACGAAGATGGATTGGCAGGCATGCGCTACTCCATTTCCGATACAGCTCAATGGGGAGACTTCGTATCTGGACCGCGCGTTATTGACGCTGATACAAAAGAGCGCATGAAAGATATCCTTTCAGATATCCAAACGGGTAAATTCGCAAAAGGCTGGCTGCTTGAAAACAAATTGAACAGACCGGAATTTAATGCGATCAACCAGCGTGAAAATGAACACCTCATCGAAAAAGTCGGTAAAGAGCTTCGCGAAATGATGCCATTTGTCAAGGCAGGAAAAAAGAAATCCGGCAAGGAAGTGGTAGCTAGTGAGGAAAATTGACATTTTTGATACAACACTTCGAGATGGAGAGCAGTCGGCCGGAGTCAACTTGAATACAGCCGAAAAGCTTGAAATTGCGAAGCAGTTGGACCGCTTTGGAGTGGACATCATGGAGGCGGGGTTCCCCGCCGCCTCTCCTGGCGATTTGGACGCAGTCAGACAGATTGCGTCTACCATTCAAAATGCGTCTGTCACAGGGTTGGCAAGATCTGTTAAATCGGATATCGATGCAGCATGGGAGGCGCTTAAAATCGCAGAATGCCCAAGGCTTCACGTATTCATTGCCACGTCACCCGTTCATATGACTTATAAGCTGAAACAGACCCCGGATCAAGTAGTACAAACTGCTGTAGAGTCGATCAAATATGCAAAACAATTTTTTCCGATCGTACAGTTTTCAGCAGAAGATGCTTTTCGCTCCGACCGTGAATTCCTTGCGCATATTGTAGAAGAGGCGATTAAAGCAGGCGCTTCGGTGATCAATCTTCCTGATACCGTTGGATATGCTACTCCAAAAGAATATGGCGCCATGTTTAAATATATGAAGGACAACGTCCCGAATATTGACCGGGTGAAATTGTCATGTCACTGTCATAATGACCTGGGAATGGCTGTCGCCAACTCTCTGGCTGCTATTGAAAATGGAGCAGATCAAGTGGAAGGAACCATCAATGGATTAGGTGAAAGAGCAGGCAACGCGGCACTTGAAGAAGTCGGGGTTGCACTTCATATCAGAAAAGACGCGTATCACGTTGAAACAAATCTGACGTTGAATGAAATTAAGCGTACAAGCCAGCTGGTCAGCCAGCTGTCCGGTATGATGATTCAGGCAAATAAAGCGGTCGTCGGTAAAAATGCTTTTGCACATGAATCCGGTATTCATCAGGATGGGGTGTTAAAAGAGCCGACAACGTACGAAATTATTACGCCTGAACTGATTGGTGAAGAGTCCAATCAGCTGGTTCTCGGGAAGCATTCCGGACGCCATGCCTTCAGTGACCGTGCGAAATCTATGGGATTTGACCTTGATAAAGAGTCATTGAATCAAGCATTTAAGGAATTCAAGCAATTGGCTGACCGCAAGAAAGAAATTACTGCAGAAGATCTCTGGACCATTTTAACACAACAGCAATTAAAAGATAGTGATGCTGCTGTATATGAACTGGAATCTGTTCAAGTTCATTATGGAACAGAGGACAGCCCAATGGCCACAGCCCGGATTAAGATGCCGGATGGCACGATGAAAGAAGAGGCATGCAACGGAGCGGGAAGTGTAGAGGCGATCTTTAATACACTCGAACGTCTGGTTGACGGAAAAATTCATTTAACGGATTATAGGGTTTCCTCAATAGGAAAAGGGCGCGATGCCTTAGGGGAAGCGGTAGTCAACTTGACTTTCAATGGCGAAGAATACACGGGCCGCGGAACGGCTCAAGACGTATTGGAAGCTTCCGCCAAAGCTTATTTAAACGCAATAAACAGAAGCTTGCTTCAATCAAAAATGAAGCAGCTGATCTCAGCAACCATATAATCATATGATGACCATAGGAGGATACGGGATGAAGAAACGGGTAGCCGTACTCGCTGGAGACGGTATAGGAAAAGAAGTAACAAATGCGGCAATGGCTGTGCTGGATGCAGTCGGCCGCCGCTTCCAACACGAATTTGAGTGGGTGCACGGCTTACTCGGTGGAGATGCCCTTGATCAAGCCGGCCACCCTATTCCGGAAGAGACCGTCAAGAAATGTGAGGAAAGTGATGCCATTTTACTCGGTGCCATTGGAGGACCAAAATGGGATCATTATCCAAAGGAGCTTCGGCCGGAAAAAGGGCTTCTTCAACTTCGTAAACACTTTGAATTAAGTGTGAACTTAAGACCCGTCCAAGCATATAAGACACTGCTTGCCTCCTCTCCTTTAAAGGAGGAAGTTGCAGAAGGAGTCGACTTGGTTTTCGTCAGAGAGTTGACAGGCGGTCTGTATTTTGGAGAACCGAGTTATCACAATGATGAAGAAGCAGTAGACACGCTGCACTATAAAAGAGAAGAAATTGAACGTGTGGTGCGCTTTGCTTTTGAAATGGCCAAACAAAGAAGAAAGAAAGTTTCATCTGTAGACAAGGCCAATGTGCTGGAGTCAAGCCGGCTGTGGCGTGAAGTAGTAGAGGAAGTGGCTGCAGACTTTCCGGACGTAGAATATGAGCATATGCTCGTTGACTCTACAGCAATGAAGTTGATTACTTCTCCAGCTTCTTTCGATGTCATTGTGACTGAAAATATGTTTGGAGATATTTTAAGTGACGAAGCATCTGTCATTTGCGGGTCCCTGGGTATGCTTCCATCAGCAAGTCTGCGTGCAGACGGGTTTGGGCTGTATGAACCGGTTCACGGTTCGGCTCCAGACATTGCAGGGCAGAATATTGCCAATCCCTTGGGAGCAATTCTTTCAGGCGCCATGATGCTGCGGACTGCATTTGGAATGAGCAAAGAAGCAAATGCCGTGGAAGCAGCAGTAAGAACTGTTCTGGAAGAAGGCTATTCTACAGCGGAGTTCAAAGGAATTGGCGGAACAGTATTATCTACAACTGAATTGACAGAAAAAGTTGTGGACCACATTGAAAATGAGCAAGTTTCAGATCATATATTATCAGCCTATGAGTGAGGTGTAGAAGATGGGAAAAACAATTATTGAAAAGATATGGGAAAAGCATGTTGTTCACAGCGAAGAGAATAAACCGGATCTCATCTATATTGATCTGCACCTTGTCCATGAGGTTACCTCTCCGCAGGCATTTGAAGGCTTACGCTTAAACGGCAGAAAAGTCAGAAGGCCTGACCTTACGTTTGCAACAATGGACCATAACGTTCCAACCCGGGTGAATGAAAAGGTAACCGATCCGATTGCCAAGAAACAAATGACAACTTTGGAGAAAAACTGTGCTGAATTTGGTGTACCACTTGCCGGCATGGGCCATCCGGATCAAGGAATTGTCCACGTGATTGGTCCTGAGCTTGGTTTGACACAGCCGGGTAAAACCATCGTTTGCGGAGACAGCCATACATCTACACATGGAGCGTTTGGTGCACTTGCATTTGGGATTGGTACAAGTGAAGTAGAACATGTCCTTTCCACACAGACCTTATGGCAGCAGAAGCCAAAGACGATGAAAGTCCAGGTGAATGGCAAGCTGGGTGCCGGTGTAACAGCGAAAGACCTGATTTTGGCAATTATTGCCAAGCACGGTGTCGATGTCGGTACTGGCCATGTCATGGAGTACACAGGTGAAGCGATCAGGAATTTAACGATGGAACAGCGGATGACCATCTGCAACATGTCCATTGAAGCCGGAGCAAGAGCCGGATTGATCAGCCCTGATGAAACAACATTTGAATACTTAAGAGGACGGGAACATGTACCGTCAGGAGCAGAGTTTGATCAGTTGGTAGAAGAATGGAAACAGCTTGCAACCGACCCGGATGCTGAATATGATTCAGTCATTGAAATTGATGCTGATGAAATTGAACCATTCGTGACATGGGGAACGAACCCATCCATGGGTGTCAGAATTTCTGAAAGCATTCCAAGCCCTGAAGAGGCCAAGAGCAAGACAGAAAAAGAATCCATTGAGCAGGCGCTTGATTATATGGGCTTGGACGGCGGAATGAAAATGACGGATGTAGATATTCAATATGTATTCATCGGTTCCTGCACAAACTCCAGGATTGAGGACTTGAGGGCAGCAGCAGAAGTATTGAAAGGCAGAAAAGTCAAAGACGGTGTCACAGCGATTGTCGTACCGGGTTCCCGAACAGTTAAAGCGCAGGCTGAAGAGGAAGGATTGGACTCGGTTTTCCTTGAATCCGGCTTTGAATGGCGAGAAACCGGCTGCAGTATGTGTCTGGCGATGAACGCGGACCAAGTACCGCCAGGTATGAGATGTGCTTCTACATCCAATCGGAACTTTGAAGGCCGCCAAGGAAACGGATCCCGTACTCATCTTGTCAGCCCAGCTATGGCTGCAGCAGCTGCAGTGGAAGGCCGTTTCGTCGATGTTAGGAAAATGATGAAAGGGGAGGTTCACGCATGAAACCCATAAAAGAAGTTACAAGTGTCATCACACCATTAGACCGCGTGAACGTCGACACCGACCAAATTATTCCGAAGCAATTTCTAAAAAGGATTGAACGGACGGGCTTTGGCAACTATCTTTTCTATCACTGGCGCTTTAATGACGACGGTACAGAAAAAAGTGACTTTGTTTTAAATCAACCGGAATATAAAGGAAGCGAAATCCTTGTTGCCGGAGAGAACTTCGGCTGCGGATCATCCCGCGAGCATGCTCCATGGGCATTGGGAGATTACGGGTTCCGGGTTGTCATTGCAACAAGCTTTGCAGATATCTTCCATAATAACTGCTTCAAAAATGGCATTCTTCCTATTCAATTGAAAGAGTCCGAGATTGAAGAGCTGATGCAGGCAGGAAAGGAAAAGCCTCTGGAGGTAAAAGTGAATCTTGAGACCGAAACTATCGAAACAGAGGACGGGAAAATATATAAATTTTCCATAGATCCATACCGCCGGGAGATGCTGTTAAACGGATGGGATGAGATTGCATTGACCTTGCAATTGGAAGATAAAATTACTGTCTATGAACAATCCATTGCAAAATAATAAAAAACTTGCTTGAGAACGATGTTCTTGAGCAAGTTTTTTATTATGAAAAATTTAGGAACGTGTGCTCCGTTTCGATTTGTAAATTGTAAAAATTCTATTGCTAACCTTTAACCATCTGCAATGTGCTCTGAACCTGCTCCGGCTTTTTCTGTCATCCTATGGTTGATTACTGCAGCGGGAACCAGGATAAAGGTAACTATCGGATGGCCGGTCATTAGCCCACCCTTGCTTTTAATCAAACGTTTGAATAGCAGCTAAAAGCCGGGATTGGCATCGTGTTTGGCCCACTAACCAAAAGAGCGCGGGCTTTAATCAAACATTTGATGAGGGCCCTCTTTGTAAATGTTCTTCCTCCACAACTCTTTTAATCAAACATTTGATTAAATATCCGTTATTCATATAATTCCGCTCTTCACGCACTCATCAACTGTTTGAACAGCCGGGCCAAGCCGGATTTCATAAACACTTTACGCCTCCAGCCAACCATCCCTTACATGTTAATCAATCGTTTGAATGATTCATCAGGTTCTGTTTCAACAGTTTAAACATGAGCAGTTAAATGTGTTTACCATCAAAACATTTGTCTGACACACAAAAGCCATTGTAAGCGCTTATTAATCAGAATTACATATAATGTAATTCTACAGAAATAAAGCTGCAATGTTCAATTAGTACAATGTAAGATAGTCTATGAGCCATCCAGTACTCTAATTATAGATGATAAAAGGAGATTGACCATGGAGGAGTATATAAAAAAGTCTTTGGAAGAATGGAAGAGCGAGATTTGTGAATTATTAATAGAAATTGATAAGAAATATGAAGAAACCAATCGTGAACTTCGTGTGTACTCCTATAAATTCAGTATTACAAAACAAGTGATACAATCAACTGTAAATGAGGAAATCATTCGAAACATCCGTGAGCTTTATCATACACCCTTTGAACAAAAGTTTATTCAATTAAAAGAAGAAATAAAGGATCTTGAAGAGAAGAGGAAAGTTTTTCAGATGTTTGTTGATAAAATTGATAAGGTGAAAGGAAAAGAAGAGGAAAAACCGTATGTATCTGTTTAATCAATAGGTTTGTGAACTTAGCCGGGATTTTTTATACACTGGTTGGAATTTCAGCATAAAAATAGAGGAAAAGCCTATGCTGGAAGTTCAGGCTTACAGGTTCCGGGACTACCAAGTGATCATGATGAGCCTGGTAAGTGATATTTGACGATATCCATTGTTGGAGCGATCGTGCAGGCATTCTTATTCCGAAGTGGTTTTTTTTTGCGGTTATACTTTCTTCAGTCAGGCGTACAGTTACTGTCCGACTTTTGCTGTTTCAATTGGTGAATCATCAGCGAATGGGTAATACATAAGAAGATTAAATAAAATAGCACTTATTATAAGAAGAAAAGGTTGTCATGCGTCTGGTTTTATGACAACCTTTTTTATTTTTTTCTGCGCTAACGCTATGTTGGCAAATAAATTAGCGGTATTATCCTAATATTCAAAAACGAAAGCGGATTTTAATTTTGAATATAATCCAAACTGTATATAGTAGATGAAGTCTTTAATATAAAGATATATGACCTGGGCATAATTTTTGCATACTCTAAAATGACATGCAATATCAGTAAGACTCAAGATTTTATGAGCATTGCATTTAGCTTATTCCAGCGGATGCGCTGCAAATAACAGTGTTTGAACCAAAAGCTCGGTTTTTAAGCTTCTATTTCTTTTGTCCTGGAGTGGCAGTCCTTCTCATAACAATGATAATCATCAACATACAGAGTTAGTAGAAATGGACTTAACTTCACAGCAGCATCAAAAAAATCTATAAAATAACGCTCAAAGAATATATTGTGTATGGTTCATCAAAAAGTAAAATACCTATGGAAATAGCGTCCATGGTTGTTTTACGGAAGTAATGCAGCCGTCATTTTTGAGTGAAAGACCACATCCGATCATACATTTGTTGTTTGAGGAGACACCACTAGAAAAGTTGTTGTGAAAAATTATAATTAGGACAAGAAGCAGGTGTACATAACGGGTAACAGCCGGAGAAGAAAATTAATAAATTTTCTTGGACTCCCCAAGCCTGCAAACGGTATAATAAGTACATAGTTAAAACCGCTAAAACTTTTTTTGTTTAATTAGTTTTGCAGAGGGGATTTGTATGAAAGAAAGAATTATGCAGGCGTTTGTTGATGAAATGAAAGATAAAGGAATTAAGTTTACTATGGATGATCTGGCAAGCCGTTTAGGCATCAGCAAACGGACCCTGTATGAGCATTTTTCATCCAAAGCAATAATATTGGATTCCATAATAGATCTTACAATCATGGAGTTTGACGAAAAAACTGAGGCCATAGTGAAAAATGAACAACTGCCCCTATTGGAAAAGATCAAGGCAGCTATCAAAGTCGTTCCTAAATATGATGAGTTTTATGACTTGCGGATATTAGAAGAAATGAAAAAGTATTATCCACGGCAATGGAGTAAAATGAATCAATCCTTAAATGAATGGGATGCCTTAAAGAAACTTTTGGAGCAGGGAATTCAGGAAGGGCTGATTAAAGAGCAAAATGTTGAGCTGCTTATGAAGCTGGTCATAGACGCTACGAATATCACATTGGACCGTCGTTTTATTTGGGAAAATAGCATTACTGTGGAAGAGGCTATGGAAGGAATTGTTCAGGTTCTGCTGTTTGGAATGGCTTCTGAAAAGAATTAAGCAAACAATGTGAGTCTTAAATTTTTATCGACGCGGAGGTACAAAATGAGTTTTTTTAAGCGGATGAACAAGAAGCAATGGATCGGATTAGTGTTTGCGACTGTCATTATATTTTATGACATGTTGCTATACAGCATTATTATCCCTTTGACTTCTTATTATGAAACTACTTTTCATGCTTCGCCAACCCTTATAGGGATTTTATTCAGCAGTTACTCTGTCACTCTATTATTAACCACCACGTATTTTGGTCAGTTAACGGATCGGATCGGCAGAAAAA
The DNA here is from genome assembly GCF_042680885.1 of Siminovitchia sediminis. NCBI lineage: Bacteria > Bacillati > Bacillota > Bacilli > Caryophanales > Bacillaceae > Siminovitchia > Siminovitchia sediminis. The sequence goes on from NZ_JBHUEO010000020.1 coordinate 28,467, forward strand.
AACCTATCATTATTGGTTTGATCGGGATGACGGTTTCTACCATTCTGTTTGCACATCCGCTGAACTTTGAAATGTTGATCATTGCCAGGGCATTGCAAGGGATTGCCTCAGCTGCAACATGGACTGCGGCCCTTGCCTTAATAGCTGATCTGTTTAATGAAAAAGAACGGGCGATTGCTATGGGGTTCGCCATAACCAGTATGTCAGCCGGAACATTGCTAGGGGCTCCAATTGGCGGATTTCTAGTAGAATTTGGCGGCTACCAGGCGCCATTTTATACAACTTCATTACTGCTGCTTGTTACGATGGTATTAGGTATTTTCTATTTAAAAGATGAGGAACGGCCTGTTATACAGGAAACTTCCGTCAAAACATGGGATTTATTAAGACAGCGGGAAGTCCTGTGGATCTTGGCAATTATGGTAATTGCTGAGGGGGCATTGACCATGCTGGAGCCGGTTTTGCCAATGTATTTAACAGAGGTTTTTGATGCCAATACAATCTTCGTCGGATTAATGTTTGGAGCCATGACATTAGCCTATGGCATCATGGCTCCTGTCTCGGGAGCTTTGATAAACAAATATCATCCAAGCCGGGTTGTTTTAACAGGATTGCTCCTGAGCGGAGTAACCTTGCCTTTTGTTGTACTGGCCCAATCAACCATACAGCTGGTGGCGGCTTTATTCATTCTGGGAGGAAGTATCAGTCTGGCAGTCTCTCCAACGTTAACCATGCTGGGAAATTCTCAGAGCAGCAGTAATCAAAGCTCTTATGGAACATTGTATAGTCTATTTAACATTTTTTTTGCAGTAGCTGCTATTATAGGTCCGTTTTTTGGGGGAGTCTTGACGGATGTATTTACGTCAAAAATAACGATAATCATTGCGAGCGGAGGTATACTGCTTGGTACTCTTGGATTATGGTTATCCAGTAAAAAGGTGTACCTACAGAGGCATCGTGTGAAGTCAAGTGAGGCGAACATTCCATAATACGTTATTAAGGTGCATCTGTTTGTTGTCCATTCAAAGGTTGATCGTGGGGCTGCCTTAACAAAAAGAAGGAAGAGGATGCATTAAAGCGCCTCTTCTTTAAATTTTTAACATATGGGCAAACGGGAATCCAGAGAGCAAGCAGAAACCCAAAATCCACCAAAGCTTGCTTTACACAGGTGTCTTTCTCAACATCCAAAAAGACAGAATCAAACTGAGCAGAATGAATGGCAGCAGCCAATATGAAAGTACAACTGCTGGTTTGGAGCTGAACCAAAGGAAGAGATCCTGCCACATTTGCAAATGGGTAAGCAGAAATGAAGTGATACTCCCTGCGAGCAAAACAACCACTGCCAAAATAAGGACTCCTTTCCCGCCGAACCGGTAGAAATAGCTTGACATTAAAAAACCGGAGAAAAACAGAAAGGTTAGGAGTATGACATACATGAACAATTGTTCAAAAAAATGACCGTCATTTACATAGGGAAAGTGGAAAAAGTGTAAATTGATTCCCCACCCATTCGTATAGCTCTCAAGGTAAGCAAAAAGGGAGAGCAGGGCGCCAATAATGATATTAACCGTTACTGCCATTAGAAGAGTTCCGAAAAAGTAATCCTTTCTTGTAACAGACATCCCAATGGCGAACGGATAGGTTTGAGCGATGACCAAAATTCCCATAACAAATATATAGACAAAAATTGAACTGATGCTTCCGGAGTAAATTTCGTCGTTGCTTGTAATAATCAGGCTGATCAAAATGCTGACCAAAAATGCCAGGAATAGAATTAAAGCAGGAACATAGAACCAGCCCCATCGGTCTTGTTTATGGATGTGGATGACATGTTGAATGTTCACTTGGCGATCACTCCTTTTTGTTCATGTTTGGCAGCAGTAAGGTGTACAATCAACTGCTGCAAAGAAACGTCTGTCACATTCAGGCCGGCGGCTTCGGCTTGCTTTCTTTCTGACTGGTATTCGTCTTGAATCACAGTTGCGGAGAGAAGGCCTCCAAAAGGCTCGCGATGGATCACTTCTTTTCCCGTCAAAAAATTCTGCGTGACAGAAGCTTCCCCGGTTACAGTGAAAGCTCTTCCTCTAAGATTCTCTGCGTTTTGATCAATTACGATCTCACCATTTGCTATCACTAACACATGCTCGAGCAAATGGCTGACCTCATCAATTAAATGGGTGGAAAGAATGACCGTGCGCGGATACTCTGCATAATCCTCCATCAGCCGGTCGTAAAATATTCCGCGTGATACCGCATCAAGTCCCAAGTAAGGCTCATCAAAAATAGTCAGCGGTGCCCGGCTGGCAAGGCCGATAACTACACCTAAAGCTGAGAGCATCCCGCGGGAAAGCTTTTTGATTTTCCTCTTTAAAGGAAGATTAAAATCTTCCATCAATGCTTGAGCAAAGTCAGCATCCCAATTCGGGAATAGCTGCCTTGCTACTTCCATGGCATCTTTCACCCGGTAGTTATCCGGATATTTCTGGCTTTCTTTTACAAAGCATATTTGACTCAGCACTTCACTATTTTCATATGGAGCCTCACCAAATACTTTTAACTCTCCGCCTGTCGGTAACACTTGGGCGGTAATTAATTTCATCAGCGTCGTCTTTCCTGCACCATTACGGCCGAGAAGGCCATATATCTTATTTTCCTGAACAGAGAAACTGACGTTTTGGACAGCTTTCGATTCTCCATATGTTTTTTCAAGACCGCTTGCTTCAATAATCCGTTTCAACCTGCTCCTCTCCTTTCTGAATCATGTCGATGACTTGCTCCTTTGTCATCCCGAGTTTTTTCGCTTCATGAATCATGGTTACAACATATTGCTCAAAAAAGTGTTCTTTCCTTTTCTCAATGACTTTCCTTCGTGCACCTTCGGCAACAAACATGCCGATTCCACGCTTTTTATAAAGAATTCCTTCCTCCACCAGCAAGTTGACTCCTTTCGCGGCGGTGGCAGGGTTAATTTTATAAAAAGATGCAAATTGATTGGTAGAGGGCACTTGGGCTTCTTCCGGCAATACGCCTGAAAGTATGTCATCTTCAATTAACTCAGCTATTTGAATAAATATGGGACGGCCATCATCAATTAAATTTTTCACTGCTTCACCACCAATTTGGTTAGTTACTTATGTAATTAACCATAAAGGTATTGGGGAGAAATGTCAATAGATTTTTAAAACATTCCGCACTCTCCCAATAGATGAAAATAAATAATTCATTTTTACGTAATCCCTAACCTCAATCATTTGACTACATAAAATAACCATATATTTAAAAGCAAGGGTGTGGAAAGATGAGTAGGGCAAACCAAGTTGTAGACCCATCGAAGCCTGAGACCATTCCAAAGTTTGCAGATTCTCTTCCGATCCCGGCAACGGCAAATCCCAAGTTGCAAAATAAGGACGGAATTTTTTATCAACTGGAGATGAAGGAAATCCATCACCAATTTCATCAGCTGTTACCAAAAACCAGAGTTTGGGGATATGATGGCATGTACCCTGGTCCGACTAATGAAACAGACAGAGATCAAAGTGTTTATGTGGAGTGGGTGAATAGGCTTCCGGATGATCACCTTTTTCCCATAGACCGTACTCTTCACGGTACGATGGATCATCCTGAGGTCCGTACTGTAGTCCATTTGCATGGTGCACATGTTTCTGCAGACAGCGATGGCTATCCTGAAGCATGGTATACAAGAGATTACACGATACAGGCCCGGCTTTCTCCAAGAAGGTCTATAAATATTCCAACCGCCAGCCGGGAGCCACTCTCTGGTATCACGATCATGCCATTGGCATTACAAGATTAAATGTCTACGCCGGCCTTGCCGGGTTTTATCTGATACGGGATCCGGTGGAGAAAAGACTGAAGCTGCCCTATGGGGCATATGATATACCTTTGATGATTCAAGATAGGTCCTTTAACAAGGATGGATCCCTGTTTTATCCGGAAAATACAACTCCGCCAGCACCTGTCAATCCTTCTGTCCAACCTTTTTTTAATGGCAATACAATAGCGGTGAATGGAAAGCTGTGGCCATACTTGACAGTGCAGCCGAGAAAATACCGGTTTAGAATTCTTAATGCCTCCAATACAAATTCGCTTACACTTTGCCTGGACGGCGGACGGACGTTTTACCAAATTGCTACAGATGGGGGCCTCATGGAAAAACCTGTTATATTAGACACCTTGCCGCTGGAGCCGGCTGAAAGAGCTGAAATCATTATTGACTTTTCAAATCACAAAGGAAAAAAGCTTATCCTGGAGAACACCGAGGGCGAAGGGGATATGGGGATAATTATGAGATTTGATGTAACGTTGCCACTGATCGGGGACGATACAAGCCGCATCCCGGACATACTGCAGTACCATCAGCCATTACACGAGGAACAAGCGGATAAAGTAAGGCTGTTGACACTGGATGTCTATACAGATATTTATGAGAGGCCTGTCCTCTTACTGGATCACCGGACATGGGATGATCCCGTGACAAAAACCAATGCTTGGCAGCACAGACATTTGGAAATTTATCAATGTAACCGATTTTTCGCATCCCATGCATATTCACTTGGTTCAATTTAAAATTTCACATCGCCGGCCGTGTGATGTAGAACTATTTCGGGAAAATGGCTCAATTGTTTATACAGGTCCTGAAATAGAGCCGGAAAAACATGAATTGGGATGGAAGGATACCGTAAGGGCGGACCCGGGAATGATTACGGCTGTAATGATGGAATTTAAAGAATACACGGGGGATTATGTATGGCATTGTCATATATTGGAGCATGAGGATTACGACATGATGCGGCCGATGAAAGTGGTGAAGGATTATTCAGATATATAGCCTGATAGAGGCGGTTGCACATTGATTGGGCCCGAAAAAAACTCTCATTTGGCTTCAGCTATGTTTGCTTAAGACTTCTAGGGACAGGGGCTGATACTTGTAAAACAAAGAACCTCTCTTTTTATAAAGAGAGGGTTCTTTAGGTGAATGATCTTCAAATTTGTAACATAAGATGGTGTAGCGACGGGAAGGAGGATTCATGTGTGGCAAGCATCTGTGAGTTGGGATAAAGCTCTTTTCTTCGTTCTTTTGGCGGTTTTCGCAGTATTCTTCATCCTGTTTCGATATGTCGGAAAAGAAAAAAATAATTTTTTGCAATCAATCATGTTTTGTACGAGTTTTCTCATCCTTTTTCTGCTGGCAGGCAGTCCTTTGAACACATGGAGTCACCTGTCTTTTAGTACCCATATGTTGCAAATGAGCTTACTGTATTTTTTGGTTCCTCCGCTTTTTTTGTTTGGAGTCCCCCGGAAACTATTACAAAAGTGGAACGGATTATACAGAAAACAAGTCATCATTCCCCGTATCGCTCTCATTGCCTTTTCCATCCTGTTCTTTCTCTATCATTTGCCGCCGCTCCTTGCATTTCTCATTCAATCTCCAATCTTGCATACCTTCCTCACTTGGCTGCTTTTTATCATGGCCATTTTTATGTGGCTGCCCATGATCCACTTCAATCAAAGGGACACCAGAAAAAAGTTTGCGTCTCTTAGCAGCATGTTATTGATGCCGGCCTGTCTTTTATTTGTCGTGAATGGACTCATCCATCAGTCCACTACATCACCTTTTATGGACCAGCTTATTGTAAAACTCTGTATCTCGCCTGAGCAAATGGATGTGCTGCTGCCCTTTCACATCGATACCCGGATAGACCAGATTGCCGGTGGACTATTCATGCTTGGGCTGCATAAACTTTGTTTATTGCTGGCCCTTCATTTGGGTGAACGGAAAGGGAGGGATATTCATTTCACTATGAGGAAACCGTCACTCCGAATAGGGGAATGACGTTTTTTCTTTGTTCTTACTGAGTAAGTCCTTTATGTTTTTGCGCAGATTCAGCTATGCGCTTCGGCCAAAAGCTATACTTTCCAAGCAGTGTTAAAATGGCCGGTATGACCAGGGGGCGGACAATAAAAGTATCGATGAGTATTCCTAAGGCCATGATGAATCCGAATAATTTAAGTTCATAGAAAGGCATTGTGGCAAGGACCAGGAAGGTGGCAGCCAAAATTAAACCGGCAGAACTGATCACACCTCCCGTACGGTCAACCCCGCGTTTGACAGCTTCCTGAAAGGGCATGGTTTTGAGCTCTTCCCGGATTCGGGCAATCAGCATAATCGAATAATCCACACCGAGGGCAACCAGAAATACAAAGGAATATAGTGGAATTCGATAACTGATGGATTCAAGTCCGAGAAACAGTTCGAATAAGAACAACGAGAGCCCGATCGTAGCGGTATAAGAGAGCAGGATTGTTCCCATCATATATATAGGAGCCAAAATGGACCGGGTTTGAAGGCCAAGCATGATGGAAATAAGGATCACCATCAGGACAATCACCACAATGGTGTCTCGCATATTAATTTCCCTGAGATCTGCATTTTTGGCGGTTTCGCCGGAGATCAACAGGTCAGTGCCCGGCAAATCAGCCTTTTGCAAGATCAAATCGCTTTTTTCACGGATCGATTGCACAATATCCATGGCTTCATGTTCATACGGGTTTCCTTCAAGCACTAACGTAAACCTGGCGCTTTTATTGTCTTCAGAAAGCGGTATTCCCTGCGCAGTAACCTGGTCGACGCCCTCCATACTCTCCAATTCGTCAATGACAGTTTGAAGATTTTGCATGTTCAGCTCTTGCTCCGAGACGAATAGCAGCGTTCCGGGGGCTAAGCTGCCTTCAGAAAAATCTTCCTTCAGCTGCTCGTAGCCGATCTGTGATGACAGGTCATCCGGGAAGGACTCAAGGAGATCATAAGACTCTTTGAGGTTCGTCATATTCCATGAAGCTAAGGCCATGAGCAATGCAATGGAGATGAAAAATACAGCAGGACGCTTGATAACCCTCTCTGCTAATTTTCCCCAAATAGATGTTTTATCGGCCTTTTCATCACCAAACTTGGGGATGGAAGGCCAAAAAGCTTTTCTGCCAAACAGCGCAAATAGGGCAGGTAGAAGCGTCAGGCCTGCAACGAGCATGAGACCTGCAGCAATCGCAAAAGCCGGGGCAAAGTTCCGATAGGGTTCATATAACGTGAAAAATAGTGTAGCTACACCCAATACTATTGTGCTGCCGCTAAAGAAGATTGGCTCTTTTACATGACGCATCGTCTCGCGCATCGCCCTATGTTTCAGTTCATGGGTCCGAAGTTCCTCGCGGTAACGCGAGAAAATCAGCAGTGAGTAATCCGTTACTACAGCAAACAAAAGGATGGTCATAATGGATACTGCCTGACTGTCAATGCCAAACAGTCCTCCTTCTGCAGCTAATCCAATGACTTTATCTACCACGACATATACCATCGCAGCCCCAATAAGCGGGATAAAGGTCAATAGCGGGGAACGGTAAATAATCAGCAGCAATACGAGAATCAACCCGACGGTTGACAGCAGCAGAATGATGTCTGCGCGGGTGAACAGTTCCACTGCGTCGGCCGCAATTCCTGCAGGTCCCGTCCAGGATAATTTGATGTCATCCTTTACCGTAATTTGCTTTTTAATGTCATCCACTGCGGCATGCAAGTCATTGCCTTCCAGATCTTCGGATAGCGTGACCGGTATAAAGAAAGTCTGTTCATTCTCAGAGAGAAAAGAACTGCTTACCTCCGGCGGCAGTTTTGATAAAGGGATTGTTCCAATGTCTCCGTACTTTTCATTTATCCGTAAATTTTCAATCTTCTGTGCAAAGTGCAATATTTCCTCTTCTGTCAATCCATCTTCTTTTGAAAATACGGCAAATAAGGGGGGCCCATCATTCTCAGGGAAGTGTTTTTCCAGCTCATGTTCGGCAATAATTGATGGTGCCTGTTCGGGAAGCCCCGCATTTTTATTGGCAGTAACCACATCACTGGCGCTTGGTGCAAAGCTGGATAAAATACCGGCAAGGATCGCCCAGGCAAGTAACAAGCCGAGCCAAAGACGATTACCTTTGAATCTTCTATTATCCATGTCTTTTATTCACATCTCTCTCTGTAAAAAATGTGACAAACACAAACAAGAAAAAGCTGATCAGCAAAAGGCTTCCGCCGGCAATATAAAAGATTAACAAAAAAGGTTGGATGAACGTTGAGAGTCTGAAGAAACTGAAGCCACATTCCACCGGTCAATCCGATAGCTCCCAGAATAGCCGTCCACCCATGAAAAGTAACGAGTTACCTGGAGCGCACCTTCTACATCTTGTAAAAAACTCCCAAGGAAAGCCAGCCTACGAGTAAAATATGCGCATGGTCCGGACGAAATGCATAAGAACCTGCTTCTGCCATATGTGTATCCAAAAAGGTACCGATCAGCCCAAAAGTTGAGGCAATCCGTATGAGACGGGTACTCTATTTCTCCTGTGACACATTCATTCCTCCTGCTTTGTTCATGATAGGTCTAATATATAATCCGAATATCAACACAACATGAACTACAGGTTACAATTTGGCAATGTCACTGTAAACGTCATGCCTCGTTCTTTGTTCCTGTAAACATCCATCTCTCCTCCATGCAGCTTTACGCCTTGCTGGACAATTGAAAGGCCGGGGCCTGTTCCAGAAATCTCCTTTGTTCTTGATTCGTCCACTATGTAAAAGCGGTCAAAAATTCTGTCCAGATGTTCCTCATCAATGCCTATACCTGTGTCGCAAAAGGTAACTTTAACCTTGTGATCCTGCTCAGTCGGAGAAACCTCTATAGAGCCCCAGGGTTCGGTATATTTAATAGCATTGGACAATAAATTTTCCCATACTTTTTCAAGAAAAGCCGGATCTCCATCAAACTCCACCTCTTGCAATTCCATTGACAGGGACATCTCTTTTCCTCAAGCAGCCAACGATTCCTCCGCGTAACCTCTCTAATTTGCTGGTCAAGCTCAAACATTTTTTTCTGAAGAGGGGAGACCAGCTGATCCAGTGAGGTTAACAAGATAAGCTGCTGGGTCAAGGAGGACAGAGCTCCGTTTCCGATTGGATCACGCCGGCATAGCGGCGCGTTCAGATTCCGGCAGTTGACTGTCCATCATCAGCTCAGCGCACCCTTTAATATTAAGAAGCGGCGATTTGAAAGTCATGTGTAATCGTCCGATCCGGCCAAAAAGCCTTTTTCCTTATCTTCAAGTTCTCCTTTGGCGGTTAAAAGTAAGACGGGAATATCTGCTATTTCTTTTAATTTTTTTGTCAGTGTATAACCATCCATGTTAGGCATCATTACATCTACAACAGCAAGGTCCGGAAGCTGACGTTCGATCCGTTTTAAACCTTCCGAACCATCTGAAGCTGTTTAACCTGATGGCCAGCCTGCTTCAAGTGGACACTGACAAGATCCCGAATATGCGGATCATCGTCGACAACTAAAATATTCATCCTGCGGCAGCTCCTTTCGTTTTTAAACTGTTTTTATTATAAGGGACAAGGTGATTTAAGCCCAATAGATAAAAGTGTTATGATAGTATTGATTTTTATTGGAAAGAGGGGGTTCCCATGACTTCAACCATTGATATTCGCGTCTTAACTACGATTGAAGAAATGAACGAAATGCAGCAACTGGAGAATGCGATCTGGTCAGGGGAAGGCGGTATTCCAGTACACCAGACGATTACAGCAGTTCGTAATGGAGGCCTTGCCATTGGCGCCTACGATCAAGGCCAATTAGTCGGGTTCAGTTACGGTTTTCCCGGTTTTAAGGACGGAAAGGTATATCTGTGTTCACACAATATGGGGATCCATCCTGAGTACCGTGATGCTGGAATCGGTGCGTCGTTAAAAAATAAGCAAAAAGAAGAAGCGGCTAAACTGGGCTATGACATGCTGACATGGACGTATGATCCGCTAGAAACCCGCAATGGTTACCTCAACTTATCCAAATTGAGGGCGATCTGCAGTATCTATGTGGAAAATTCTTACGGGATATTTGAGGAAGGAATCAATAAGGGGCTTCCAACAGATCGATTTAAGGTGGAATGGTGGATTCACAGCCGGCATGTGGCCGAGCGGAAGCCTGTGTCTTTCAAAGAGGGGGCCGAACGGATACCATGGAAACACGGACAAACAGGACCAGTTTTGGTTGGTGATCTGTCAGTGCCTGAAGCGGATGAAATACTTGTACCGGTACCTAAAGCGTTTCAGTCAATCAAACTGGAAGATATGGAACTGGCGATGGACTGGAGAATGAAAACCCGGGAGCTATTTACCAAGCTTTTCGGGCAGGGGTATACCGCTGTCTCTTTGGTACGCAGCGAAGAGGGGCCTGTTCATCATTACTTGCTTGTAAAGAGATCGGAGCTTGATTTATAAGGGGAGGCTGAATCAGTATAAATAGATCGATAACTTTTTGAAAAAGTATTGAAGGAGGGCAGAAAATTGGTTGTCCGGACCGAAGTAGGCGGAAGATCTCCAAGGGCGTCCCAATTATCCTGAAAAATGAGTGAATGAGCTGCGCTGGTCGCCAAGGTTATCCTAGCATCTTGAAAAATCAGCGGGAGCCGGAGTGGTCGCCATAGGGTTGTTCAAGTATCCCGGAAAATGAGTGAGGGGCTGGAAGGTTCAATGAGCCGGGCTGGTCGCCAAGGATTATCCAAGCATCCGGAAAAGTCGGTGAATGAGCTGATATGGTGACCCAAGGTTCAAGCATCCCAAAGAATCTGTAAAAGGGACTAACCGGTCGCCATACACAGTTCGTGATGCGTAAAAAGCAGTGAAACTGCTGGTTACAAACTCCAGCAGATAGATGGTCTGCAGCCAAGCAAAGCCGAAGGCTTGATGCCATCGGCTTTGCTCTTCTTCTTGGCCTGCACAGTATAAGGGCGTTTCACTATCCATTGAGACTTCTTGGAGCCTGGCGATTTTGGTTTTATGCTGTTGGGATTGGATGCGGTGTGTCGGCCGTTGTGATGCTTTCTTTTTCAACCGTCAGCTGCTCCAATTTCTCCCGATTGATGTCAAATCCGATACCGGGTCCTTTTTGAACCTGAATGATTCCTTGATCCATCGTGACTTCCGGCTCAATAATGTCTTCGTCCCAGTAGTGGGAAGACGGAGCGGTATCTCCCGGAATGGTAAAATTGGAAAGGGAGGTCAAGGCAATGTTGTGAGCACGGCCGATCCCTGTTTCCAGCATGCCGCCGCACCATACTGGAACACCATTATCCTGGCAAAGGTTATGGATGCGTATCGCTTCGCCGAGTCCTCCGACGCGTCCGATTTTCACATTAATGATCCGGCAGCTGCCCAGCTGGATGGCTTTTCGAGCATCTTCCAGGCTATGGACGCTTTCGTCCAGGCAGATGGGCGTCTGAATTTCTTTTTGCAAAGTGGCATGGTCAATAATATCATCATGGGCGAGCGGCTGCTCAATCATCATGAGATTATAGGGATCCAGCTTTTTTAAATGATCGATATCATCCAGCGTATAAGCGGAATTCGCATCAGCCATTAAAGGGATGTCCGGAAACTTCTTTCGAACGGCATCAATATATTCGAGATCCTCACCCGGTGCTATCTTTACTTTAATCTTTCTAAAACCTTCATCCACATAATCACCGACTTTTTCCGCCAGCTTTTCAGGAGAAGCCTGGATGCCGATACTTTTTCCGACTTCAATCTCGGTTTTTGTACCACCGATCAATTCAGCCAAGGAGATGTCATTTTTCTTGGCAAACAAGTCCCAAATCGCTGTTTCTATTGCTGATTTTGCTATTTGATTCCTTCTGACAAACGTAAGCATGTCATGGACATCCATAGGATGTTTAATCGTTTGATGAATCACCCTCGGAATAAAGAAATTCTTCAACATGTAAACCGTCGTATAGGTTGTCTCTTCGTTGTAATAAGGCTCGTCGCTGGCTGTCGTTTCCCCCCAGCCGGAAATCCCTGATTCATCAATTGCTTCTACAAGGCAAATGTGTTTTTCATTGAACGTTCCAAAGCTTGTTGTAAAAGGGGCCACTAATTTCATTTTTACTGTGTGGAGGACCACTTCTTTAATGTGAATTGGTTTCAACGCGTACTCTCTCCTTTTCGGCAATCACTTTAACTATCTCGGCGATAATTTTAATCCCATTGAACATGGCTTCACGATTAAAGGTCATCTGCGGATGGTGAAGTCCGGGCTTCAGGTCGCATCCAAGCCCGACCATGGTCGCTTTTAGTTCAGGCTTTTTAATGGTGTAAAAATGGAAGTCATCTCCGCCGGGTGTAACAATCGGTTCCATTGTGCGGTCAGCTCCCAAAACTTTCGAAATCGCCATTCTTGAAATATCCTCCGCTTCGGGGGATACCTCTGCAGCGGCAATGCCGTATTCCTTTGTTACATGAATGCTGGTCTGATACAGCTGTTCCGTTGCCTTCAAAGTGTCATGGACCTTTTCCTTCAACAATTCCATATGCTTATTTGTCTGTGCACGTAAATCGAAGGCCAGTGACGCTTGACCCGGAATAATGTTGACGCTCTTTCCCCCAGCCTGAAACTTTGTTACTTTTACTGAATGTGGTACAGAAGGGTCCAAGTGGATCGCGTTAATCGCATTTACGATATGAGTTCCTACATCAATGGCATTATTCGTCAGGTGAGGTCTTGCTCCGTGGGCGTCATCTCCAATAATCTCACATTCAATGGAAGCAGCGGCCCCGTGAATAATTGCTGGTGTGGCATATCCGTCCGAAGCTTCCTGAACAGGCCGCAAATGGATGCCAAATAAATAATCCACATCGTCTACAGCGCCTTTTTCAACCATTTTTAGAGCTCCGTCACCGACCTCTTCAGCCGGCTGAAAAATAAATCTTACAGTAACCCGCTCCTTGATGGAAGGATCCTCAGCCAATGTCCATAAGGCGCCCAGCACCATCGTCATATGTGCATCATGGCCGCATGAGTGGTTGGCCTGAAAAGTTCCGTCCACCTCCTGCCACAGGGCATCCATATCGGCACGGATGGCGATGACAGGCTTGCCTTTTGACACCTCGCCGAAATCGGCAATAACGCCCGTACAGTCACTGAACGTCGTTACTTTGCAGCCTGCTTTTTCAAGCTGCTCTTGAATAAAGCGGCTGGTGTTCTTCTCTTCCCAACTAATTTCAGGATGTGTATGCAAATACTCAAACGTATCCAGCACATCCTGCCTAAACTGTTCATCTTGCATGCCTGTTGATTCCTTTCTTAAATCATTATTTGAATTAATGTATCTTATGAAGAAAAATCATGTAAGTCCCTGTCCGCTGAAACAGTCTATTGTTTCATGTAAAACCCCATAAATTCTCTTTCTATTATAAATTATAGGCTTGTCAATAAAGGGAATCAACTCGATGGACGTACAGGGGAAATAGAAATAGTACAAATCATGGCCGGTTCTTATAGTTGGAAAGGGAAAGTCCGGGGAACTATAAGCTGGTATGATGTTTTTCACGTAAAGCATGTGCAAGAATGATAACGTCTTCCATAATTTCCGCTTTTTTATGGGAAGGAAAGCGCTCATAATCAGTCAGCAGACGGCGCATCTCTCGTAGAAACAATTGGTTTTCTTCTGTAATCGCCATAAGGTGCCCTCCGGTCATTTTTTCATCATTTACTTGGCGAGTCGGTCACAAAATATATATAATTCCTTTATCCTTTGGTGACAGTTCCTAAACATGTTTGTAATCAGTTTGTTATATCTTTGACCCACCGGGCAAAAGAGCCCCTTTAGGAAGCGTTTTAAAACATGTGCCTCAGGGGCTTGAGCTCCTGGTCCTGATTGGGTCTCCTTCATGCTTTACTGCCCTATCTTCTAAACCAATCAGCGTTCTCATCCATATGCACAAAAGGGATGTCGGTTTTGACTTCCCCGGTAATTTGCCGGGTGCGGATCGGCAGACCATCCAGCCAGGCTCCAAAATCAAATTCTGTCGGCTCCTGATCTCCTCCCAAAGCCATCCATGTCTTCATGTCTTTTGGAAAGTATGCAGAAGTGTGAATGGTCCCGGCCCAACTGCTGTACAAATCAGAAAAAACTCCTTTGTCCGTATCATTCAGCAGGCGAAAAGCTTCATAGGCATCAGAGGAGGGATTGTTTCGAATGGTCTTCAGTCTTCTCTGAGAATCTGTAAGGTGGTGGCGGTTTTCGTGTTTCAGCACTTCAAAATGGTTTGTACACACTTGGGATTGCCTGACGGTTACTTCTCTGGGAGTCGCCTCCACTATGTAAGTCTCGCCGCTTTTGTCATACACAATATAGCTGAACGAGTGGCGGTGCGGGATTTCTTGTAAAAGAGCGACGGCTTCCTGGACATCAGCGCATGTCTCCAGGATCAACCTGCCGATCATTCCGCAAATAAAACCGTCCTTCGGATTCTTTCGGTTCATAAAATTGTATCCCATGGCGAGGCCTTTTTCGTTTAATCCATCTGATCGTCCGGTAATCCTCTGGCTCGGCCCTACCGTCGCATAACCATGCTGTTTTGGCTGAAAAAATACATATCTGCCTTCGTACGTTTTCGGGTGATAATCATAATTTCTGATCATGTATCCATCCCCTGTCACAATCGAGCACCCGGAACGGGGGATTTCCAGACGATAGCCCCCAAATTCTGTCAAAACACGCTCAATTGGCCATTCCAGCGCTTCCTGAAGGCCAAGAAGCTCATCCCAAATTCCAGGTGCAATCGGGGTAATAGCCATTTTCACTTCGTGCGCATCTATGTTGAATCGCGGCCTGCGTACTTTCCATTGATTTTCCCTATTTATAACTGTCAGAGAATCCTTTAACAGCTGTCCCTGCAACATGCCGAAATCAAAATGAGAACCGCGGAATTGTATGACTTCACTATAGATTTTTTTCATAACGGGCTCCTTTTCTTATGGAAACGTATTTAGGCTTATTTTATGGGAAGGGAGTGGGCAAGGCAATGGGTTTGCAGATAGTACTAGTGGTCTTTGTATAAATGGCAGTTGCGGTTTAAAGCGCGAACTCGGGATCCAAAGCGCGAAACCGGGATCCAAAGCGCGAAACCGAGATCCAAAGCGTGAAACCGCGGTACAAAGCGCGAAACCGCGGTACAAAGAGCAAACTTGTGATTCAAAGCGCGAAACCGCGGTACAAAGCGCGAAACCGGGATCCAAAGCGCGAAACCATGATTCAAAGCGCGAAACCGCGATTCAAAGCGCGAAACCGGGATCCAAAGCGCGAAACCGTGATTCAAAGCGCGAAACCGTGATTCAAAGCGCGAAACCGGGATTCAAAGCGCGAAACCGGGATCCAAAGCGCGAAACCGGGATCCAAAGCGCGAAACCGCGATTCAAAGCGCGAAACCGCGGTTCAAAGCGCGTAACCAGGATTCAAAGCGCGAAACCGCGGTTCAAAGCGCGAACTCGTGATTCAAAGCGCGAAACCGGGATCCAAAGCGCGAAACCGTGATTCAAAGCGCGAAACCGCGGTACAAAGCGCGAAACCGGGATCCAAAGCGCGAAACCACTGTTCAAACTGAGCTCCGGATTCCCTAACCGAAACATCAAAATAAGTCTTATTTATTTTGTAAAGGAATTAAGGAGTAGGGTAGAAGGTATTTTCTGTATCTGGTACCACCCTCATGTTTTAATTTCAATTCACTGAGCAACCGGTGAACTACGTGCCGATTTGGCAATTGAAGAAACTCTTGCATTTGCGGATTTGTTATAGTATCTCCGATTAGTAAAATATAGTCAGCTAATGCAGCGATATGGGCATTTTTTGATACACCTTTACAAGAAGGGCATGTCCATGTTCCGTGTGTACGATTCATAGGTAAAAAAGAGCATTTTGGACAATGGACGCCTTTTAAAATCTCTCTTACCGAGATTTGGAATTCACGAAGTGGATGATAGCTTCCTGGGGTATGTTTGTTCATGAAGAGCTTTGTTAATGCATAGATGGTATTTTTAGAGAAAATCTCCTTATGATATTTATTTTGAAATTCTTTGATTTTGGAATCAATACTATAGCTATGGATGATTTGCTGAGAAAAAGGGGTATTGTTCCTGGATTCTATAAATGCTGAGGGGTTGCTCATTACCGCGAGGGGTTCTATAGGCGGTAAGTTAAACTTGCGGGAGGCAAGCCAGCTTTTCAATTGAGCTTCTTGCCGGTTTAATTGCGGAATAGGATTTGGTAAAACTCTTTTGTCTCCATGATTTGTAAATTGAATAAGTTGCTCAAATGTATGATCCAAAACAATATGTCCACTATAGTTATTAATTTCCAACAAAGTCATAAAATAAGGGGAAAGAATCAGGGTATCCATTTGAAAATAATAGCCGAGTCCGTTTTGCAGGCGTAAATCATGTAAAATATAATATTCCTTGTCCGGTAAAAAAGTTAAATGGTAATCAATGGATTTTTCTCCACGGATTCCAGAACGCCGGTTAGCTAACTCAGATTTTAAATCGGCTAACTTTAAGTGATGACGAGGTAATCGTCGTATTAAAGCTTCTAGTTTTAAAACTTTTTCATCCGGATCGCGTGTCTTTACTATCATTCAATCACTCCTTTTTATTCGGTTAAAGAAGGCTTTCTACATGATTCGTAAAAATCCTTCATAAAAAGCTAAGGCTTGGTTCCGGTATCGCATCCAGGCTCTTCATTGTCTCGATGTCCTCGTGGATTCACAGTCGGATCTTCACCTAGATACGTGGTCCGGTAATGTCACCATAAATTTCATCCGATCTGCCTTACCGAACTCAATAACATCCAAAAAAAAACGCCCCCGAAGGGCGCTTTTTCATTGATCTCAGATCAATAAATGGAACAGCGTACTGTCCTTATTGACTTCTGTGTAAGAAATGTTGCTTTTTTTCATCCGTTCGATGAGTCCGGCATAGTCCTCACGGCGCTTCAGTTCAATGCCGACCAGGCCTGGCCCTCTTTCCTTGTTGTTTTTCTTCGTATATTCAAAAGTAGTGATGTCGTCATCTGGACCCAATACTTCATCCAAAAATTCTCTTAATGCACCTGCGCGTTGCGGGAAGTTAACGATGAAGTAATAGAGTAATCCTTCATACATCAACGATTTTTCTTTAATTTCCTGCATTCTGCTGATGTCGTTGTTTCCGCCGCTCAGCACACAGACAACCGTTTTTCCTTTAATTTCTTCTTTGTAAAAGTCCAGGGCTGCGATAGGGAGGGCGCCTGCCGGCTCAGCAACAATAGCATGTTCGTTGTACAGGTCTAAAATAGAAGTACAGACTTTTCCTTCCGGAACGGACACAATATCATCGACATATTTTTTACAAAGTTCAAATGTTTTCTGGCCGGCACATTGAACCGCAGCGCCATCAACAAATTTATCAATGGAAGGAAGCGGGGTGACGGCATTGTTTTCCAGCGCTGCT
This sequence comes from Siminovitchia sediminis, assembly GCF_042680885.1. Classification (NCBI taxonomy): domain Bacteria; kingdom Bacillati; phylum Bacillota; class Bacilli; order Caryophanales; family Bacillaceae; genus Siminovitchia; species Siminovitchia sediminis. Next base: position 45,851 of record NZ_JBHUEO010000020.1, read on the forward strand.
TTCATGCTCAAAGCGCCTGCCGGCTCCACACCAATCATTTTGGTGTGCGGCGATACATTTTTAATATATGTGCTTAATCCCGCCATCAGTCCGCCGCCGCCGATACTGCCGAAGACAAAATCAACAGGAGCATGAACATCATTCATAATCTCGATAGCGACTGTTCCCTGGCCGGCAATAATGTCCAGGTCATCAAAGGGATGAATAAAAATGCATCCTTCTTTTTCCGAATATTCATTCGCTTCAGCAGAGCATTCGTCAAATGTATCACCGGTAAGTATGATTTCGATATGGTCCCGGCCAAACATTTTTACCTGGTTTATTTTTTGCGTTGGCGTCGTTTGCGGCATAAAAATGGTTCCTTCAATTCCAAGGTGGGCGCATGCGTACGCAACGCCCTGGGCATGGTTGCCGGCACTGGCACAAACGACTCCGCTTTTTTGTGCTTCCTGCTCCACCGCTTTGATTTTATAGTAAGCACCACGAAGCTTAAATGAGCGTACGTGCTGCAGATCTTCTCTTTTCACATACACTTGGCAATCATATTTCTCAGATAACCGCTCGTTTTTTTGCAAAGGTGTATGTGCCACTACATCTTTTAAAGACTGATGTGCAATGAGAATATCTTCCAAATTCAAGGTTTTTGTTTTTTCCTCCGTAGTATTCATGGCTCATTCACCCTCCGGTTTGGTATAAACATTTCTATATTATAACATGAATGGGACAAAAATTACACACGAGTATTCAAAACATTTTGGAGGAAACATTTACACCGTATAAGTATATTCGATGATTACGTGGCTGATGATTTCCAATGCTCCGGGCTGGATATCCGTGGGGCTTTCACTGACAGCAAACGCCTGGGTCTGAATCGGAATCACCTCTTCACCTGTCCCTTCCGCAACAGATAGAGGGGATTTTTCCAGCTGTAATCCCATGGTCTTAGCAATGGTTTCCGCCTTGCCCCTGGCATTCTGTATAGCCAGTGTCAATGACTGCCGGTAGTGATGATCATAGTCGGATACTGAAAAAGTGATGCTCGGCACCACATTGGCTCCGTTTTGTACAACTGTATCGACAAAAGGGCCTGTGCGGTCGATATCTGTTAGCGTAATCAGGAGCATGTGCTCCACTTTATAATTTCTAAAGTGCTTCTTTCCCTGGTTGTAATCGTGTTGGGGATAGATCGAGTAATCGACCGTTTTTATTTCTTCCGGTGGAATCCCTGCGCGGTTCAACCCCTTTTTAATGGCAGAGACCATATTGGCGTTTTCTCTTTGCGCTTCAGCCAGCGCCTGCCGTTCGACTGACACTCCGAATCTGACTTCTGCCCGATCAGGCTCCACCGAGAGCCTTCCTTCACCTGTTACTTTTATGACTTTTGGCTTGCTTTTCACCGTTCTGTACGCAGGTGGATAGTACATGAATATTCACCGCTTTCCATTGTTTAGTTTCATAATTATGATGAATATAAGTATAAAACAACCTTGTTTAAAAAAGAATGCCGGGCAGAAGTTCAAACCGTTTAAAAAATAATTGAAGTTGACGTAACGTAAACTTGTATACTTGTGGTAGATGTAAAGGGGGGCTTGCGTTGATTACAATCAGCCAATTGGCTAAAAAAGCTAGTGTAACAACAAGAACCTTGAGGTACTATGATTCTATTGGTTTATTGACCCCTTCCGGAACCACGAAAGGCGGGCACAGAACATATAATGAAAAAGAGATTTTCAGGCTTCAGCAAATTCAATTTTTAAAAAAAGCAGGTTTTTCCTTAAAAGAGATCAAGACGATGCTTGAAGGAGAAGCGGACATTGCCGGCCACTTGGAAAAACAGCTCCGCTGGATCCGTTCGGAACAGCAGGTTTTAAAGAAAATGGAGAGAGATGTAGTGGGACTCCTGCATTCTTATTCAATGGAAGGAAAGCTGAACTGGTCCCTCATTATAGAGATGCTTCAATATCAGCAGGCCGGTCAAGCTGAAATGAAACAGCTTTCGCAGCAAATGTTTGGAAACCATGCCGAAGAAATCCGGGCAAAGCTTCCGAATGTCAATGATGACAATGAAGAGACAAAAGAATGGATTCGTTTATTAGTGGAAGTCCAGCAGATGATTGACCTGCCTCCGGAGTCGGCGAAGGTTCAAGAGATTATAAGGGAAATTTGGATGAAATCCACAGCTTTGTTCGGCGATGATGAATTGCTTCAGCAGCAGCTGTGGGATGTACGGAAATCACCGGAAAAGTCACTTAAGCTCGGCTGGTATCCGCTGGATAAAAACTTATTGCAGTTTTTGGATCAGGCCTTTGCGGTATACGAACAGGAAAGGGGCAAAGAACATGACGGAATGGATTCTTCAGTATAAGTGGCTTTTTCTAATATTGGGCGAGATCATTTTTTGGGTAAGCCTTCTTGGGTTTTTTGTGATCAGGTATGCGTTTGGGCGGGAACAACTAAGCAAATATTTTATTTTGGTCTGGATTTTCAGTGATGTCTGGCTTTTGGTGCTTGGTATATTGGATTACAGGCATACCGGGACATTTGACACCTTTCAAGTAGTCATTCTGATTTTCTTGTTTTATGCGTTGACATTTGGAAGAAATGATATGAAAAATCTTGACCGCTGGGTAAAAAGAAAGATTAAGAAAGTGAAAGGCGAGCCTCTTCATGAGGATCAAAACAGCATGAAGTTATACGGCATGGCATATGCAATCAAACAAGGGAAAGATCTTATGAAACATGTGCTGATGTTTGCTGCCGTGATGATTGTTATGAGTTTCTTTGTGGATTTTCGCGGATTCAGCCACCTTGCAGGAGATAAGAATTTGGGTGATATGCTTGGAAGCACCATTGAAAATGGATGGTTTGCAGATCCGGTTCTCGGGAAGATCACAGGCGTCTGGACACTTATTTTAATCATTGATACGGTTATTACAGTTTCATATTTTGTATTTCCAAGAAGGGCATCATAAATCGATGCTCTTTTTTCTTTTCGAATTCATAACCATAGGAATAATGTTAAAATAAGCGATATGGGTTTTTTAGGAAGGATGATAAAGTAATGGAAGAGAAGTTTAGCAGACCGAAAGGGTTTGGACAGATTCTGGATCATACATTTAGTTTAAGCAAGACGCATTTTAAAGACTTTTTCTTGATTTTACTCATTTTTATGGGGCCTGTATATTTGCTGCAGGCGCTTGTGCAATGGGCTTCCGGAGTTAGTTTTTTCAGGGAAGTCGGAACGGGAGACAACTGGTTTGACCAAATGGTGAACAGCTTTGACGAAACACAGCAGCCCGTGAATGTGGCGGGTGATTTGGGGATCGCGCTGGTTGGTTTTATCATGCTCTTCCTGGCTCCTGTTGCCGGGGCAGCCATCATGATTGCCATTGACCGTGTGAGAAAAGGAGAAAGTTATACAGTTGGATCTGTCATCAAGCAGGCATTTTCCCGGTATGGGCCGATGCTGGGAAGCACGATATTATATGGGATCATTGCATTTGCTTTATTTATCGTTCCTTTAATTATCACTGTGCTTGCCGGCATCTTTGGTGCGTTCATTGATCCGGCATTTGGGATTATATCGGCCATCTTGCTTTTTATTGGCTTTGGTATCGGAATGGGTTTGCTGCTTACCCGCTGGAGCCTTTATTTTGGCTCTGTCGTATTTAAGGAGGACACGCCGGGACTAAACAGAAGCTGGATGCTGACGAGAGGGCGGACATGGGTTCTGTTCGGACTTTATATTGTGTTTTCGCTCATTGTGATGGCGATCAGCGTCGCGATGGAAATGACGTTTGGCATGCTGCTTGGTAACAGTGTTTTGCTTTCCCTCATTATTAATTTCGTCAGTATCTTCACAACCCTGATTTTTACGGTGGGCTATGCTGTGATGTATTTTGATGCAAAACTTCGGTACGATGCGGATGACCTAAAAGCAATGATCGATGACTATCAAGCCCCAAAAATTTAAGTTAGGTGATGGCTCATGTTAGATGCCGACCAGGCAAGACAGCGGTTGGAGGACATTTTAAGCAGGGCGGAATACACCGCGTATCAGGAAGAAAAAAGTTTTCTTCAAGTGTGGTGGGAAAGTGCCAAGGAATGGATAGCCAGTCAGCTGGAAAAACTTTTTTCTTCTTCTGAGGCTGCCAGCGCGGCCTCCGGGCCCGTTCTGGCGGGGATGATGATACTGGTCCTCCTCCTTTTGGGGGCTGCTGTGTACTGGCTGATCCGCCAGACGCACAGATCCAGAAAATATAAGGACCGGTCTCCGTTCACCAATCAGGAACTTGAATGGACGTATGGCAGGCATCTGTCGGAAGCTTTCAAGCAGGAAAGTGAGAAGGAATACTCCATGGCTGCCCGCCACTTGTTTTTGGCGTTACTTCTGTATTCTCATCAGCAAAAGTGGCTGGAAGCCAGAGTTTGGAAAACGAACTGGGAGTATTATGATGAATTAAAAAGGTCCAACAGCGAATGGGCCGGCCAATTTTACCAATTGGCACGTATATTTGATGAAGTAACATACGGTAAACGAGAACTCGATAAAGAGGATTTTGAACCATTTCGAAAAAAAGTGATGGAACGGCTGGAAGAGCCGCACACGTCTATAGAAAGATAGGGGGCGGAAGATTGCAAAGATCAGGAAAAAGAACATGGATCACGCTTGTCATTCTTCTTGTCTGTTTCTTGGCTGCAGGGTATGTTCTGCAGTCCAAACAGCCCGCCGCATATTTGGACTATGTGTCTGATTCCCCCTCTCCAACAGGCACGAAAGCCTTCTATACATATGTAAAAGAAGAAGCAGAATCAGTAAAAAGGTGGAATAAGCCGCCCGGCAAATTGGCGGACGGAGATGGCAGGAAGGTCCTTGTCATGATTGAACCGCAGTTACCTCCCAAAAGCGAAGAAATGGAAGCTTACGAAGAATTTATGAAAGCCGGCCATACCCTCATACTGTTTAAGAACAATCCGCAAGGGATGTTTGATATCAAGACCAACCCCGTTACAGCAGCTGAACCAGAAGAAGGTTTGGTTTATGACCGGCAAGACATCAGCCGTCAAGCGCAAGTGTCCTATGGAAGCCGGCTGCAGACTGATCAGGGAGATGACATTCTGATTTATGATGATGCCGGAACCATGGCTCTTGAGCGCCCGGTCGGCAAAGGGAAGTTAATTGTTTCAATGTTTCCTGAATGGCTGATGAATAGGAACCTCTTAACAGATGATCATGTCCCCCTTTTGGTTTCCTTGTTCAATGAGGCGGGCAGCGATCATCTGTTGTTTGATGAATATGTCCATCAGCCGCAGGGTGCTGCAAAGGTCATGCATGTTTATCCGATGTGGTTTTTGCTTGTGATGTTTCAAGGGGCCCTCCTCCTGATCCTTTGGCTTTGGCATCAGGGGAAGCGGTTCGGGCCAATATACAGGCCGAGAGAAGCAACCGTGCGTTTCAGCGATGAGGGGATTCGCGCACTGGCTGCCTGGTATAAGAGAAGCCGCCTCTATCATGACTCGGTTGCCATTCAGGCGGACTACTTAAAATTTGTTTTACAAGAAAGATGGCATATACCATACCAGGAGGGGTGGAGCTCTGTTTCCGGTTTGATCAAAAGAAGCCGCGGCCGAATTGACCAAAAGGAGATTGATTCTTTTACGAATGGGTTAACGGAAGTATTGAATAAAGACAGGCTGAGTAAACAGGAGTATATATTCTGGTCAAAACAAATTGACAGGATGAGGAAAGTGGTGGAAGAACAATGAACACGCAAATCGTAAAGCTGCTGGAAAAATACGAAGAACGGATTCTTGGACAGGGAATGAATCTCCGGCTCTTGCTTTCTGCCATTCTGGCAGGAGGCCATGTCCTGATAGAAGGGGTGCCGGGTACGGGTAAAACAGCCATGGTCCGTACACTTGCCAAACTATTGGGCGGCAGGTTCAACCGCATCCAATTTACACCGGATCTCCTTCCGAGTGATATTACCGGAAGTGTCATTTACAACGTAAAAGAAGGTTCTTTTGAAACCTTGAAAGGCCCCATCTTCACCAACATTTTACTGGCCGATGAAATTAACCGGACACCTGCCAAAACGCAGGCTGCCCTATTGGAAGCCATGGAAGAAAAACAGGTCACGATCCAAGGGACTACCTACCCGCTGGACGAGGTGTTTTTCGTAGTGGCTACACAAAACCCGATTGAATTTGAAGGTACTTATCCGCTGCCGGAAGCACAGCAAGATCGTTTTCTGTTTAAGCTGTTGATAGACTTTCCTGCTTTTGAAGAGGAAAAAGATGTTTTGAAGCTTGTATTGGCCAACAGCTTTTCTGCTTCTGAAGCAGAGCCAGTGATCAGCATGGATCAATTTTTACAGATCAGAAGGGAGATCGAGCAGGTAACGGTTAACGATACGATATTGGAATATATGACGCATATTGTCAGAAGAACAAGGGAAACCGAGACAATCCGGTTTGGCGCCAGTACTAGGGCTGCGATATCGATGGGTAAAGCGGCTAAATCCTGGGCTTATTTGGACGGCCGGGATTATGTCACTCCGGATGATGTGAAAATGGTGGCGAAACCATCTCTCAGACACAGGATTCAATTATCTCCGCATGTGGAATTGGAGGGAGGAAATGTTGACCAAGTCATTGAAGAACTTGTGGGCTCGGTTCCTGTTCCAAGATAGAGGGATATTGCCAACGAAGCGGCTCCTGTGGATTTACCTGGGAATCTCTGTTTTTTTTGTTTTGCTTGGAGGATTTTTACCTATCTCTTGGCCGGTCATCATTATAATGAATCTTTTCATTTTAGCCGCCAGTTTGGCAGATGTATTTTTTTCTCCGAGGAAAGAAGAGTTAAGCTTGATGAGAACCCTGCCGGATGAATGGGAACGCGGGCTGCCTTATACGATCCACATGCAAGTGGAGAATCGCTCAGAGTATCCTTTTTCCTATGCATTTGTCGATGATCTGCCGCAATCATTTCTTCGTCCGTTTCCGGTTGTCGGAAAAGGAGAAAAAAGAGCGGTCACCCAAGCCTCCTACAATACTCGTGCGTCTGTCAGGGGGGATTACGCGGTGAACAAGCTGTATTTTCGCTACCAAAGTGTATGGGGGCTCTGGGAAAAACAAATAACTGTGGAAATCCCGCAAGAAGTGAAAGTCATCCCCGACATGACGGAAACGAAGCATTACCTGCAGGATGCACAGAAATTTTTATTGCACGAAGGGGAAAAAATCCGCAAATATTCCAGCGGCTCGGGAGAGTTTGCCCAGATCCGAAAATATGCAGCGGGGGATGACCCGCGCATGATTAACTGGAGACAGACAGCCAAACTCCAAGAAGTCATGACCAATGAATATGAACCGGAGCACGGAAAATATATTACGATTTTATTGGATTGCGGAAGAATGATGGGCGCCGAATTGAAAAAGGGAAACCGCTTGGAACGCTCATTGGAAGCGGCCATGACGGTAGCAGCCGCTGCACTGAAAAAAGGTGATTACGTCTCCGTCCTTGTGTTTTCAAAAGGGGTAAAGGGTTATGTGCCGCCTGCGAAAGGGATGGAACACTTACAGTTAATCTTAAAGACTATCTATTCTGTCCAGGCCGATCCGGTCGAATCAAATTATGGAGCCGTTTTTTCATTTTTGGAGACCATGCAGAAAAAACGCAGTCTTCTCCTGTTGTTCAGTGATATTCGGGCATTTTTGTATGAGGAAAGCATGCTGGATCATTTGATGAAAATCAGGAGAAGGCATGTGTTCTTCATGATCGGTGTAAAAGACGAAGCGGTTCAAAGGCGGATTAGCGAAAGGCCGAATCATGTGGAGCAGGCAATGATCAAAAGTATTGCCCAACAGCAGATGCTGTTTCAAAAGAGAGAAAAGGCTAATTGGGAAAGCCGGGGACTGCTTATGGTCGAAACAGAGGAGGGAAAACTGGCATCAGCAGCGGTTTCCTATTATATAGATATGATGAACCGGAATCTTTTGTAGATATGGCCGGGTGAAGTGTCCGAACGGGTTATAACGCTCCTGTTTGACGTGGATTCAGTCCTGTCCGAGTAAGATGAAATACTATCCGTTCGTCAGCAGATTGTCCGCAGAATAGGAAATACTGTCCGATCTTCAGAAATACTGTCAACGAACTGAAATACTGTCAGCCGTTTCGATAATACTAGCCGAGTAAGATGAAATACTATCCATCGTAAGCAGGTACTGTCTGCAGAATAGTAAAATAATGTCTGAATTTCATAAAATACTATCCGCTGAAACAGGGATACTGTCCGCATGATCAGTAATACTGTCCAACACCGCTGCGTATTGTCCACGCGGTCAAAATGGGGGCTCAGCCCCCGCTTTCACGCAAGTAGCGTCTTTTTCCGACAATTATGTAAAATACCAATCCCAGAACGGTCAGCACAGCAAAGAAGTATTTGGCTTCAAGCGGGAGAGCTGCCGGTGTAATAAAGCCTTCGATCACTCCGGCGATAATGAACAGGGGAACCGTTCCAAGCAGCAGCTGGATAGATCGTTTGGCGTTCACCTTTAATTGGTGGCCTCTAGAAAAAGATCCCGGCACAAATAGTTTGTATCCCATCAACAGTCCTGCACCGCCCGCAATGAATATCGCTGTAAGCTCGATCATCCCGTGAGGAACGATATATGCCCAAAATTCATATGCTTTTCCATGGCTCCAAAACAGGGCGGCAAGCGCTCCGACGATGATTCCGTTATATATGAGGACATAGACGGTCAGCAAGCCGAAGGTGATACCGCCGGCAAAAGCCAGTATCGCCACTTGGATATTGTTTGTCATGATGTTGGCGGACATGATTGAGGAATTCCACTGGCTATCCGCACTGCCCAATGCATCAGGGTCAACCCCGTAGGCAATGTCCGGCGGGAGAATAGCATATATATTCTGCGGATCCTGCAGTACAGCGATATAGCTGCCAATAAAACCGAATGTAAAAAGCGCAAATGCTGCTGCAACAAATTTCCACTGTCCCCAAAGGAGCCGGATAAAGACCGTGCTGAAAAAATGGCGAACTTGCTGCATGCTGGACATTTGATCTCTGTATAAAACATTATGAGATTTGGAGACGAGTCCATTTAAATAAAATGTGACCTCCTCATGCGGTAAGTAAGTTTGAGCGTATGAGAGATTTTGTACAGCCTTTTGATAGAGCCGGTAAAACCGATCAACTGAAGCTCCTGAAACATTTTTGCGCTTACGCATCAGAGCATGAAGCTGTTCCAGCTCCTTCCAGTCCTCACGGTGCATTTGAATAAATTGATTTGTATTCATGCGGCCTATCACCTCTCATCACGTACTCTCTATATAGTAGCATGCCGGAGAATGAGATACACCTCAAAGAAGGAAGTGATTTTGATGGATAAAGACCAGATCGGCATTAAAACGCCGGAGTATGTTTCTATACAATTTCAGCTGGCCGGCCTTGGAAGCAGGATCGCGGCCCAATTGCTGGATCAGCTTATTCTGACCTCGTTTAATCTTGTGGTCATCATTATTTTATTCGTTTTGCTGGGCAGGGATGCTTCCTTTTCCGGATTGGAGAATGAAGTAAACTCCATCATATTGGGTGCAGCCATTATCATCGTATTTATCGCAAACTGGGGTTACTTTGTCTTCATGGAATATTTCTTTGGAGGTAAAACGATTGGAAAAAGAGTCCTGGGCATTCGCGTTATTCAAGAAAATGGACACAGCCTGACACTGCTTTCAAGTTTCATCCGAAACTTCCTTCGAATCATTGACCAGCTGCCTGCCAGTTATTTGCTGGGGATGCTGATGATCTTTTTTCATTCAAAGCATAAAAGAATTGGGGATCTCGCTGCTGGAACCATTGTGGTGCACGAACGGAAAGCAAAAAGTAACAGAAAGCTTTCACTCATAGAAAAAGAGATTCATAAAAGAGGAATATCCAAAAATGATCTTCCTGTTGAACCGCTGACTTTACGATCCATTCGTGCACAGGATTGGGATTTGATCCGTACTTACAGCAGCCGCTTATGGCAACTGCCTGCCAGTGAACGTGAGGAGATCACAAGGAAAGTTGCGGAAGTGGTATTTCCAAAATTTGGATGGGAGACAACGGGAAAAAGTATGGCCGAGCTTGAGGGCACATTGTTAGCGTTATACGTAAAACTGAGAGATGAATGGGAGTATGAATCGTAGGTGAGTGTGAGGGAGAGAATAATTGTTCTTCTTCCTCCTTTTTAATAGATTGAAAAAGTACAGAAAAAAATTAAAGAAAACGTTTACAAAAACTCCTGTTTTAATATATACTAAAAACACCCAAAAAAAGGAGTGATAATTTTTATGAACAAAACTACAAAGAATGGACTCATTTTTGCCATTATACACACTGCCTTTTTCTTGAATTTAGCGTTGGATTTATCACTTCTTTCTTAGTTTCATGAATTTATAAAGCGCTTTCATGAAATGGTTTTTCCCTGGCTCTCTTTATTAAGAGAGTCCTTTTGTATGATCTCCGCTTATCCATCTGTTCAGCAATCCGTGATCTATTCCAACTTTTTAAAGGTTGTAATTAACTTGAACAGCAGTCTTACAGATTGTTTGGCTGAAAAGGGAAAGTAATTTGCCGGCAACTGTCCGGTTCAACTGGACCCAACCATTAAATAGACGAAGCCAAAGTGTATCAGGTCTGACAATGGGTGATCCTCTTAAGAAGGGTTCAACTACATTAAATCATAAATGTTTTTATGCCCCAAAAATATAAAATCCCCTTTTTGTCATTCAGGCAGGAAGTGGATTTTCTTCTGCTCAGGTGGAATACTTGACCTGAGAGACGTACCATAGTATTCTTGCGTTGAATTTGCATCGTTAGGCAAAAGCAGTGTAAAAAGGAGAAGTGGATATGCAAAATCTACAAGGAAAAAATGCTTTGATTACGGGAGCCGGCAGAGGGATCGGACGGGCAACAGCCTTGGCTTTTGCCAGGGAAGGAATCAACGTGGGGCTTGTCGGAAGAACGTTCGATCATCTTGAGAAAGTGGCAAAAGAACTTCAGGAATTCGATGTCAAAGTGACCGTGGCGGTGGCAGATGTGTCAGATCCTGCGGCAGTCAAATCAGCAGTTGAGCACGTACAATCAGATCTCGGTTCAATTGACATTTTGATCAACAATGCGGGAATTGCCAAGTTTGGCAAGATCCTGGAACTTTCACCGGAGGAATTTAAAAAAATCATCGATGTTAATCTGATGGGAACCTACTATGTGACAAGAGAAGTTCTGCCGGATATGATGGAAAGGAAAACGGGAGATATTATCAATATTTCTTCTACCGCCGGCCAGAAAGGCGGCCCGGTGATGAGTGCTTACAGTGCTTCCAAGTTTGCCGTATTGGGTTTAACAGAATCCATTATGCAGGAAGCCAGAAAATACAATATCCGTGTATCAGCCTTGACACCAAGTACGGTTGCTACTGACCTGGCTTTTGCAGAAAACTTGACAGACGGGAACCCGGAAAAAGTCATGCAGCCGGAAGATCTTGCAGAGCTTATGGTTGCTCAGCTGAAGCTCAACCGGCGCGTCTTCCTCAAGGAAGCAGGTTTGTGGTCGACAAACCCATAATTACATATTTCAGCCGGTCATCCAGAGGAAGGGTAGATGAACAGATATGTTTCATCTATCCTTTTTGTATTTGAATAATATATTCTTTATGAACCTTGAGTGTCACCATCACTTCGATATTCAAGAATATCCCCGGGCTGGCAATCCAAAGCCTTACAAATCGCCTCTAATGTTGAAAAACGAATCGCCTTTGCCTTTCCATTTTTTAAAATGGAAAGATTGGACATCGTAATTCCTACCTTTTCAGAAAGTTCCGTAACACTCATTTTTCTTTTAGCCAGCATCACATCTAGATTGATGATAATCGCCATCTTTTTCACCTCAAACTGTTAAATCATTTTCTGATTTTATATGGATGGCTTCTTGTAAAAGCCTTTGAAGGACAGCGGCAAAGACTGCAATCACCATTGGGGCAAAAACAAGCATCATCCCAATAATGATGACACCCGGGGCGTCATCCAGCTCCGCAAAGATATAGAAAAGCGGCAAGCCGATTACATACATACCGCTGATGGTGATGGCACAATTTTTTATCTTCTTTAAAGCTATTACCGAAAGTTCCGAGAACGCTTGGTTCTTGTCAATATAACTTAACAGTTGAAATGCCTGATATAACGCCATGTAAAAGGGTATGGCTGATCCATACATAATTAGGAGAATGCCAAGTATGACATAATCCCATCCTGAAATGCCTTCCCTTACATTCCTTGCGATTACAGGTATCATAAATATACAAAAAGCAAGAACGGGAGTTCCAATGACAAAAATCGCTAACTTTAAAAATAGGGTTGACCCTCGTTTCATCCTAAGCACCTCACTTCATGTTTATCAACCTTAATTTTAAGATAATACTTATCGATATTCAATAAATATTTATTGAATTAAATTATATTATTATTGGAAAGTGATAATTATGCCTGCTAGGGGCGGGATATACTGAGTCGTTAACAAAATGTTGTACTATTTTAAAAGTAGAAAATCAAATCAGTTCTTGGCAAAATCAGAAACATAGGTTAGTATTAACAGAGACGTGCAATTTTTTACTTCATAGAGCAGGGGGACATAAAATGGAAGCGATTGCTGAGACAACTCGTACGATTGAAGAAGAAAGACAATATAGAAAAGAGCGATTGGCTGCTGCCTTCAGGCTGTTTTCCAAATTTGGCTTTGACCATGGAGAAGCGGGCCACATTACTGCCAGAGATCCGGAATATCCTGATCATTTCTGGGTGAACCCTTATCGTGTACATTTCAGCCAAATCAAAGTGTCCGATTTGGTTTTGGCAAATGACAAAGGCGAAGTAGTTGAAGGTGATTATGACGTCAACGCAGCTGCATTGGTTATTCATTCGGCTGTTCATAAAGCCAGACCAGACGCCATTGCTGCGGCTCATGCGCACACGACTTACGGACAGATTTGGTCCACTACCGGCAAGCTCCTTCAGCCGTTGACTCAAGATTCCTGTGCATTCTACAAAGATCACAGTATCTTCGATGATTATACAGGGGTCGTTTTAGAGAAATCTGAAGGTGAGCGGATTGCTGATGCTCTAGGAAATTATAAAGCTACAATCTTAAGAAACCACGGCTTATTGACGGTTGGTCATAGTGTAGAAGAGGCTGCCTGGTGGTTTATTTTAATGGAAAGGGCCTGCAGGGAGCATGTGTACGCCCATGCGATCGGGAATCCAATTGAAATCGATGAAAAATACGCAGAGATCACATATAAGCAGGAAGGCAATCCGGAGGCGGCCAGAGGCATGTTCAAGCCCCTTTGGGACCGCATTGTGGCGGAGCAGCCTGATTTCTTGGATTAATCTTGCAACTGTGAACTCAACGCTTTATTTACGGAAAACGTCCGAACGATGTTTCGAAATTCTCTGGTAGAATTCGAATGAGTTTGGACTTTTTATTTTATTGACTACCTTATCTTATGATCATCCGGTATAGAACAAGAAATGATTGTAAACTAAGGATGTCATCCTAAAAAAGGCTAGCCTCCTACAAAGAATAGGCGCTCATTTTCATAATATAATGACTTATCGACTCCAGTTTGGAAAGGGGTTAATGACACGATGATTGCATTAAGAAATGTTCAGGCTGCAGATTTAGAACAATTGTTACTTATTGAGAAGGAGGGCTTAAAAATCTTTTCGTAAATTGCATAAATTGGCGGGGTGGATTATGGAACAGCGACAAAGAATGTGGACTTATGGGACAGTCAGTATCATCATCACAATTTGCATCTCAGGATTCGGAAGGATGTCCTATGGGATTCTTATGCCTTTTATGAAGGAAGAGCTCTCTTTATCCTATCAGCAGGCGGGTATGCTTGGAACTGCTACGGCGATAGGCTATCTCCTTATGGTTTTGCTTGTTGGAATCATGGCCTCTAAGTGGGGTTCAAAACCACTCGTCGTTTTTGGACTTTTACTATTATCCATGGGCTGTGCAGTTTTATTTGGTGCTGAGAGCTATGTGGCTTTACTTATTGGTATGATAACTCTGGGAGTTGGAACCGCTTTTGGCTATACACCTCTTGTTAACATTGTTGTGGGGTGGTTTCCAAATAACAGGGGGTTGATGATCGGTCTTATGTTATGCGGCATGGGGCTGGGAACCCTTATTGCAAGCCTGCTTACTCCAGTATTCAATTCTTGGTTTCTTGCTGATGGCTGGCGCTATCTATGGCTGCTGTTTGGCGGGATATCATTTCTTACCATGCTAGTTACACTGAAAATCTTAAAAGACCCCCCGGTACCATTGCGCAACAGCGGAAAACAGAAGGAATCTTTGTTCAAGAAGGTTTATTTTCACAAAGGGGTCTTACTTGTGGCTGTGGTTTATGGGTTGATCGGGTTTGCATATTTAATCCCGCAAAGCTTCTTTTTCAGTTACATTCTGGAAGCAGGTGTTGTTGAAAGCCAAGCCGGCACTATTATGGCTTTGGGAGGATTGGTGAGTATCTTCAGCGGACCGGTGTGGGGAGCGGTCTCCGATAAAATAGGGCGGAAATTTTCATTATGTTTAACTATTTTTTTGGGAGCGCTGTCCATGATGACTCCCATTTTGCTGCCGGTCTTTTTTGGATTCTTATTTAGTCAATTCCTCTGGGGGTTTACGTATGTTGGGATGCTTTCTCTTGTCCAGGCACTTTCGACAGAACAGGTTCATCCATCGTATGTACCTATTGCTTTGGGGTATGTCACCATCTTTTTTGCAAGCGGACAGGTACTCGGGCCGGGTCTAGGGGGCATGTTCGTTGACAAGCTTGGAGGGATTTCTGCTGCGTTATGGTTTTGCGTTATTTTATTGACAATAGCTTTGTTATTGTCGGTAAAATTAAGAACTCTATCAGCAGAAGAATTTAATGAGACAATGTATAAAGCTACGCCAAGGTAAAGATTGGTGTAAAGGCTGAACCGATTAATCACTTGATTGATCAACAAGACATATACTTATCTACTTCTACTATCGGCGCTTTCCTGGACAGGGGACCAGCGCTTTTTTCTATTTTAAGTCAGACTCATAATGGTCGATGTTATAGATTATCATAAGATTTGTAGAAATAGTAATGAGAAATAAGTGGCTCTTGGGAGGTGACAAAGGGAAATACGGATTATTAGTTACTGGTAAAGCTCTTTACTTGCAGCATATTTAGCGGCTGAAAAAAAACTGGTTGTTAGCCGGATTTAATGAAAAATGATTAAAAATAAATCTTTGTTGGGTACGGTAACAGGAGGGGTTTTTTTGCCGTTAGGAATGTTAGTGATTATCAATTGTAGTGATTGATTATCCTTAATAGGATCCGTCCTGAATCAATTGCTTGACCGAATCTGTTTCACCAAGCTCTGCTGCCTTCAGCAGTTGTTCCTCCAAACGTTCCATATTTTCCTTCTCCTTTGTTTTGTTTACTTCCTCCTTGTTGCCGGCTATGTCGCACGATTGAAGCAATAGAATGCAAACTGCCCATGGAAGGATCCACTTTTTCATCTGTAAGTCCCCCTGTTTGTCATCGTGAGGTTTGTTCTTCCTCCATTATGATGGATTCTGTAATCTCCAGCCACAAAGTAGCTGATTGGATGCCTATGTTACGAAAAAAAAAACCGCTTGGGGAGCTGTTCACTATAGGGCATTGTTTCTATTAAACGATGTAATCCCATAGTCCGGGGTAAAATGGCTTATTTTTGCTGTTAAAAATCCTTTTTGTTTGCTAAAATGAAATTGGAATATTTTACATACAAAGGGGTGGGAAGAATGATCACATTTATTAAAAAAATGTTTAACGTTTTGAATGGGAATCAAATGGAATCCGACTTAATGTCCCGTGCGATGGACAGTGCGCTTCAGGACAAAGCCGGTATGCTGGGAAGCACCTTAGGCTCATTTTCGGGGAGCAGTTACCCTGACGATATCGAAGACCTTGTGTATCAATCCCATATGGACGATCAAATGCTCCGGGATATGCACGATCCGTATTTAAATCCGGGACAGGATATTGTGGTGGATGAAGTCTATCACGGGATTGACCATGGGAGCGACCATCACTACTAAGACATTTAAAGAGATAGATGGCATCTAGAAGGGAGTCAGAGGGATGGGGATTACCTATTTACTGAGAGATTATACGGAAGATTTGCCGGTATGGCTTGGATACTATACAGTTATACACGCGGTGGTTATTCTTTATTTTTGGAAGGTCCACCATAAAATCTTTAAATCGAGGCCGATCGGTACACGATCTTTTATTCTGTCTTTAGCCGGATTTGGTTTTGGACAGGCTTATAACAGACAGATCATCAAGGCGGTTATTGCAGCAGCCATTATTCCGTTTTTAGCCGTATCTTATAAAAATGGCTTGCTGCCTGAAACTGATACAATGGCATTCATAATTTTTGGTGTGATTGTTCTTATCAGCATTGATGCCGGGGCAAGTGCTTATTCCGGGCAGAAGCGGGCAGAAAGGCAATACCGGACAAACGAAATTATGAAAAAAGCCCAAAAAGTCAAGAAGTATGGCCAGGGCGACCATCAATTTGGTGTTGATACGAATATTTTAATGCATGAGCCGGATCTGCTCGTCTATTTAATGGAAAAGGAACATTTTCATTTAAATATGAGCATGATGGTATTCAGTGAATTGGATGGGCTGAAAAAGAATGATGACCCGCTTACACGAAGAAAAGCGCAGCTTGCTTTTGACATCATTGAAGAGTTCCAGCAGCGCGGACAGCTTAAAATACTGAAGACGCCAAAAACGGACGATATTAGAAAGTATGGGCTTGGCGGCTCTCCGGATGAAAAAATCATTGGTACATATATGAAAGAAAGAGAAAACGGCATCCCAAATCTTGTGTTCCTTTCCAATGACAAAGGAGCAAGAATCATAGCAAGAAATGTGGGAATGCCTGTGGCGGATATCTCATAAGAAAGGAGGACTACTCTGTAAAAAGGATGAGTGAACATACCTTTTGTGCCGGAGTAGTCTTTTTGTGTTTCAAAAATGAGTTCTGTCTTGGGAGATGTATTTGGACATTCATTTATGCGTGAAATATTTTGCATAACAGGTACACAAAACACAAGGGTTTAAATGCTCAATTGTCTATCTGTGCTTCTTACCCTTCTTACTCATCGAGCCCGCTGATTGAATCAGTCACTTTAACCTTTGGCTATAAACATGGATGCAACTTGGTTCAAAAAGATACGATTACCGTGGTAGTATCTTCATCTTAATGGATGTAAAGCCAGTATCAAATAATAGCTTCTTCAGGTTTTCATGCTCAAATCGTATGGACTTATAGATGTTTCACGTGATCATTTTTATTGAAATCAATAATACATTAACTCTCCTCTGTTATTGAGAACGTTATATCATTCATGTAAAATTTTGAGGGTATCCGGAATATATAGAAGGACTAATGACATGACAATGATGTCTGCTTTAAGATTGGGGGGGTTCTTCGATAAAATCTGCACAAAGCACCCGGCCCGTTTGTTATTCCCCTGCGAGAAATTTTTCTTCTGCTATCTTCAACATCTGCTTTGATGAATCCACCAACAATGCAGAAATTACCAAGTCTGATAACTCTGAGCCAAGGAGACCAGTACCGCCCCCAAGGATTTTGATTTACCCTTTCGTAATTCTGGTCTTACTTCCTTAACGATCACATAGCTAATTCCAATGTTTTATGTATCATAACTTATGCGATTTGCTCAAAAGTGTTTGCCATTCTTTGTTCCTTTAATTACATAATACTTTGTAAAATTCCGCGCATTTCTCTGATGTAAATAAGGGGGCAATGTTGCTATTTATTCAATGAAGCACATCATTGTATAGATCAATATACAGTGTACCGTCCTTTTGAATTTCAGCATAAAAAACTTCGGATACAGATTGTACACCTGAAAGTTTCAATTGTCTTTCTAACCATTGCTGGTCCAAATTTAATTTTTCTAAGTTCACTTGTTTAATTTTACCATCGCTAATGACAGATGTAGAAATCGGAAAAACATCAACAGTTGTCTGATTTATTTTCATATCACTCTTTGTCACGGCTTGCTTGGGTTCTTTTTTCATAACTGAAAGAGTTCCATCTATTTCAAAAATGGCATATTCTACATCAGACACGGAAAATACATTTTTCTTTCGCAATAAAGCATGTAAAGCATCAATGTCTAAACGTACTTTACGAAGTTCATTTTCCATGATTTGACCTTTTTTAATAAGTATTCTAGGCTGGCCCTCAATGGCTGAACGAAACTTTGGGAACTTTATATCTAAGATGCCGATAAATATAGTAAAAGCACTCCATGCTGCTAATGCCAGGAATCCATTTGTGATACTTATGGATGAATCAATAGCAAAAGAAGCACCTAATGTACCTAATGAAATGGCAGAGACAAAATTAAAAAAGGTCATTTGGGATATCTCTTTTCTACCCATAAGCCGTGTGTGTAGTGCAAAATAAAAGTGCAGAGTTATGAAACATAAACGTACATAACTTTGCATTTTATTTAAAAGAAAAAAGACCTTGCCAGCCATTCAAATCTTCTCTACTGTAGTTGGTGTCGAATCAATCACAGTGGAGGTCGAAAGGAATGCTGGCAATGTCTGAAATCAATTGTATCAAACTTTTAAGGAACCAGAAATCATTTTCTATCAATAAAATAGCCAAAACTTTGGGAATCAACTGGAGGACTGCCAAGAAATATGCAGATTACGATCAAGTCCCCCAGGAAAATGTTCAAAAGAAGAGCGGCATGATGTACGAAGAGCCATGGGGGGAGATTGTCTCTGACTGGCTCGCTGAAGATGAGAAGCTGAAGAGAAAGTCAAGGAGGACCAACAAG
>NZ_JBHUEO010000021.1:0-7262 GCF_042680885.1 Siminovitchia sediminis
GGCCCTGTGCCTGGAGAACAATTTCATCGAAGATCTCCTGGAAGATGTCAGTATCCTTGAATCTATTACAGCGATTCCAGCTTATGGTGGAATGATGTGGCACCGGATCCGTCAAGCGAAGGCCTAAAAACCAGCGATAGGCTACGTTCGTCTGGATTTCTTTCTCTAGCTGACGTTCCGAACGGATACCAAAGAAATAACCGATAAACATCATTTTAAATAGAACGATTGGATCTAACGAAGGCCGGCCATTGTCTTCAGAGTAGTAAGGCTTGACCTTATCAATAATAAAAGAAAAATCAATATGCCGATCAATTTTTCTGAGGAGATGATCTTGGGGAACCAAATCTTCTAGACAAACAAATTCCATCTCATTTTGAATGCTTGATTTTGTATGGAGCAACTTTATCACCGCCATATTTTGTTATTTTTATTTTAACAAATTAAAACGGTGAAAGAACAAATATTATAAATAATTAAAAAGGCTGTCGAGGGTTTCTCGACAGCCTGCGGACCCTTTTTGTAAGGGTCCTTTTTTTACACTCAGTCCGGTTCCAGTGAACAGTATGTGTGCGCACGTTTGGGAGGCAGATCCGGGGACGGGAACCCGCCTTTTCTCTGAATAAGCTCGAAGCCTATAACCCGGCAAACGGTCAGTCAGCATAGAGCGGTCATGAGCCAGGCTGAATCCCGCAAAGTTGAAATGGTGTAATGAAGATACACTGCTTGCCTGCAGGGTGAAAAAGATCCTGGGCCGGCGCATCTTGTGGTTGTCCTTTTAGGATGTTCGTCTTGATATGTTTTTTTATAAAAAGTCCCCATGAGACGGCTTATTTTTAAAATAAGGAGTTGTACGATTGAAAAAAAGTGGTATAATAGTCCCTAACTATTATAAATATTTAGAACTTTTAATAATTGTAATGAAGCTTGCCCCTTCTTGACCTCCATTTATGGAGGGAGTCCCTTTTTAAGGATCGTCACGGAGGAGGTGAGCATTTTGATACGAAAAAAACCAGCAGGAGGTGTACACAGGTCCGGCAGGGGGCTCAATGCATCACTTGAAATCGCTTACAGAAAAAAGAATGATTGATCCAGTTTAATCTTTAAACAAAGGAGCGATCTGAATATGGGCATGACGGAAAAAGAATTGGGAGCCGGTGCTCCGCCCCCGGAACAGAACAGTCTTTTGGAAAGGCTGTTTAAATTGTCGGAAAGGAATACGAATGTCCGCACGGAACTGCTTGCGGGGCTGACTTCCTTTTTGACAATGAGTTACATTATTTTCGTAAACCCTGCCATTCTGTCGGATGCCGGGATTCCGAGAGAAGCGGCTTTGGCAGCTACTATTTATGCTAGTGTGTTTTGTACAATTTTAATGGCACTATGGGCCAACTATCCGGTTGCCGTAGCTCCGGGGATGGGCCTGAACGCTTTCTTTGCCTATACGGTTGTTCTCGGGCACGGCTTGACATGGCAGACGGCATTGGGAGCAGTATTTATTTCAGGTGTCCTTTTTCTGATTTTAACTGTCACAGGGGTACGCCAGAAAATCGTGGATGGGGTCCCCGATGTCTTGAAATCGGCCATCGGCGTCGGGATCGGGCTGTTTATTGCCTTTATCGGTTTTTCTAATGCTGAGCTGATCGTAGCAGATGAAGCAACTTTTGTAGCTCTTGGAGATGTCACAAGTTTGGGGCCGATTCTTGCCCTGATTGGGTTCGTTATCGCAGCTGTACTGACGGCGAAAAAGGTAAAAGGAGCCCTCCTCATCAGTATTTTGGGAACAAGTATCATTGCCATGATCACCGGGTTCATTGCATTTCCTAAAGGAATTGGCGATATTGTCTCCCTCAATTTGCCAAGCATGTCCGAGACATTTTTAGCAATGGATATTAAAGGAGCCATAGCCTACGGGATCATCTCTGTCATCTTTTCATTTACAATCGTAGAGTTATTTGATAACTTGGGAACATTAATCGGGTTGACAAAAAAAGCCGGGCTTGTACAGGAAGACGGAAAAATCAAAAACTTGGACCGTGCCCTTCAGGCTGATGCGGTCGGCACAATGGCAAGCGCAACGTTCGGAAGCACTGCCCTGAACGCTTACGTGGAGAACGCCACAGGTATTCAGGAAGGCGGAAAAACCGGGCTGACGGCGCTGACAGCGGGGATGTTATTCCTTTTGGCACTGTTTTTTGCTCCGCTGATTGTCTTTGTTCCATCGGTAGCAACGGCTCCCATCCTTATTCTGGTTGGAGCACTCATGCTCGGTGAGATCAAAAACATCAGCTTTGAGGACTTTACAGATGTCATCCCCGTGTTCCTGACGATTATCTTGATGCCTCTCACGTATAGTATCGCTACAGGACTGGCCTTCGGATTTATTTCTTATACACTATTAAAACTTCTGACAGGCAAAGCGAGCCAAATCCATTGGATCATGTATGTTGTGAGTGCGGCATTTATCATCAACTTTATCATGGGCGGACATTAAAGAGAGGGATCTGATTTGACTTTTACTAAAGAAATGTTGAAAAAGAGAATTGACGTGGCAGCAGGAAGAGTTCCTGCTGACCTTGTGATTAAGAACGGAAAAGTCGTCAATGTGTTTACGAGAGAGATTATTACGGAAGACGTGGCTATTGTCGATGGATATATTGCCGGAACGGGAAAATTTGAGGGGATAGAAACGGTGGATGCAACCGGAAAATATGTGGTGCCCGGTTTTATTGACGGGCACGTCCATATTGAATCCGCCATGGTTACTCCTCCTGAGTTTTCCAACGTCGTGCTGCCGCATGGTGTAACTACCATTATTGCGGATCCTCATGAAATTGCCAATGTGTCCGGGACGGCCGGTATTGATTATATGCTGGAGTCTTCAGAGAATATACCGCTTGATGTTCTGCTGATGCTGCCATCGTGCGTTCCTTCCACCCCTTTTGAAAATGCAGGCGCTTCACTGGAGCATACTGATTTGGAACCTTACTATTCCCACCCCAGGGTGCTCGGACTGGGAGAAGTCATGGATTTTCCTTCTGTTCTTTACAAGGAGGATAAAATGCTGGATAAGGTTATCGATGCCGCGGAAAAAAACAAACATATTGACGGCCATGCTTCCGGAGTGGATGAGGATGGAATCAATGTCTATATGGCTGCCGGCATCAGAACCGACCATGAATGCGTCACTGCTGAAGAGGCCCTCGTACGGATGAGGAAAGGCATGTATGTCATGCTGCGGGAAGGTTCTGCGGCAAAAGATTTAGTCACATTGCTGAAAGCGGTGAATGAGGAGAACGCCCGCCGTTGCCTGTTTGTGACGGATGACAAGCACTTGGATGAAATTATTGATGAGGGCAGTATTGATTTTAATATCAAAACGGCTATCCGAGAAGGATTGGACCCTGTGTTAGCTATTCAAATGGCCACCCTGAATGCTGCGGAATGTTTTGGACTGAAGACAAAAGGGGCAATTGCCCCGGGATATGAAGCAGATCTATTGCTATTGCATGACTTGGAGTCAATACACATTGATCGTGTATATAAAAGCGGGAAACTGGCAGCGGACAATGGCGAAGTCATCCAAACGGCAAAAACATTTGCCGCTCCGCTCCCGATCGTTACCGACAGCGTCAATATAGGCCCTGTTTCTCCGGAAGATGTAAAGATCCGAATGATGGAAGGAAAGATGGCAAATCTTATTGGAATCAGGCCGAAAATGATTGTGACCAAGCACCTCGTGGAAGAGGTGGATGTCGTGGATGGTCATTTTCAGCCGAGCATTGAGAAGGATCAGCTGAAAATTGCTGTCATTGAACGCCATTACCGTACGGGCAATATTGGGCTGGGGATCATTAAAGGTTTAGGCATTCAACATGGTGCGATCGCTTCAACGGTTGCCCATGACTCTCATAATATTGTAGCGGCCGGAACAAACGATACCGATTTATTGAAGGCCATTCAAAAGACAGCTGATATGAAAGGCGGTCTGGCTGTAGTAGAAGGCGGAAAGGTCATTGCATCCCTGCCTCTGCCGGTCGCAGGCTTAATGTCGGATATGAATTACAGACTCACTAATGCCCAAATTATAAAACTGAATGAATCTCTGAAGCAAATAGGGTGTTCCATGGACTTTAACCCCTTCATCACATTGGCTTTCCTTGCTTTGCCGGTTATACCCGAACTGAAGCTGACGGATACGGGCCTTTTTGATGTAAAAACATTTCAGCATATCGATATAGAAGCTGTCGGAGTCAAATAATGTTCATCGGCCCCCGTGCCAACGGGGGCCTATCTTCCCAAGTGAGCGATGCGTCTGTATTTGCACCCCGCTTTTATATGGGCTGTGAAAGGCTCTTAAAGCCAACAGAAGCACCATAGGACCAGGGGTGGTGATCGGTGCCATGGATCCCGAAAAAAGATCGTAGTGCTAGGGATGGTCGTCATGAAAGGTTCATAAAGCCCTAAAAAGTATTTAAAGGTCCTTGGAAGATCGCCGAGAATGAGAGATTGCCAAGAAGAGTTAGTATCAAAGGCCTCGAATGGCCGCGAAGAATGAGTTAAGAAGCCCAAAAAGCGCAAAAGGCTTTGAGATGGTCGCCAATAAAAGTTCATAAATCAATCCCTAAAAAGTATTGAAGCCCCCGATAGTCGCCAAGAATGATTTAAAAGTAGCAAAGTCCAGGAATCGCGCTCATAAACCAGTTTTACCATGATGTCGCCAATAAAGGTGCAGGATCCCAGAGAATTTGACCCTTCTGAAGGGCGGAAATCGCCTTTCCCCCTCGCGTTTATCCTTTTTTTATGACGAAAATGTAACAAAAATAAAATTAAAATTCATTTGACATATGCGGGAGGGGATTGAATAATCAAATAGGAGTCAATTTGATTTCCTGGGGAGCGTGACTTTTTTGATTGACCAAACCCAATATTATCGAGATACGTGGGCAGAAATAGATTTGGAAGCCTTGCGTCAAAATGTAAAATCCATCCGTGACGGGCTGCCTCGGGAAACAAAGATGTTTGCTGCGGTTAAAGCAAATGCCTATGGACATGGAATTGTCCAAATAGCAAAAGAAGCCTTACAGGCAGGTGCCCACGGGTTGGTGGTCGCTTTGCTGGATGAAGCATTGGTTCTTAGACAAAGCGGAGTACAAGCCCCGATTCTTGTCCTGGGCCTGATCCGTTCGGCAGATGCAGGCGTAGCGGCAAGGCATGATATTTCCGTACCGGCCTTCCAAATGGACTGGCTGAAAGAGGCTATGGAAGCGATCGATCCTGCTGATCCTCCGCTCAAACTCCATATAAAGTGTGATACCGGAATGGGCCGTATCGGACTGAAAAGTGAAGCAGAATTAAAAGACATTGAGCAATTTATTTATAGACATCATGATTTTTTTGAGTTGGAAGGGATTTTCACCCATTTCTCTACCGCTGACCAAATGTCTGAGGTTTATTATCAGCGGCAATTGGCTTTATTTAAAACATTCGTTTCTTCGCTGCAACAAACACCTCCTTACGTACATGCTGCAAATAGTGCAGGTGCCCTTTGCCATACCGATTCTTTGTTTAATGCTGTCAGGGTCGGCATAGCTATTTACGGGCTGTCTGTCTCGCAGGAGAGGCCTCCTTCTGTTAAAAGAAAACAAGTATTTTCTCTGCATACAAAAATCGTACATGTCAAGAAAATCAATCCAGGTGAAAGCATAAGCTATGGAGCGGGGTACAAGGCAAAAGATGAAGAGTGGATTGCCACAATTCCTGTCGGATATGCGGATGGCTGGCTGCGTAAATTGGAAGGACAGCGTGTGATTGCCGGCGGAAGGCGTGCGTACATTGTAGGTCGGATCTGCATGGATCAAACGATGATCAAACTGCCGGAATATATGCCTGTCGGGACGAAGGTTACGTTGATTGGTGGACAAGGGCAGGGAGATTTTATTCCTGTCGAAGAAATTGCCGGCAAGCTGGAAACGATCAATTATGAAGTGACATGCACGATTAACTTTCGGGTGCCGCGTATATACAAAAATGGCTGCCAGACTTCAGAGGTGGAAAATAAACTGCTTGCAGGTGCACCGTCAGTGGATAAGAAGGACTAATATTTGTCAAATCACAGAAGAATGACATTCTATGCGAGTTTCTGTCTTTTGTAAAAAATGCCTCGGCTTCAACGGCCAGGCCATTTACTTTTCAGCTGTTGCTTTAAAAAAATTAAAAAATTTGCTGAATAAAGAAGGAGTTATGACAAAAATGCAGAATTTATGTATAAGGCATTCTTTGTTATGACGATAATATGAAGAAATGTTAATATTTTGAAGCCGTGTCAGGCCAGTATTGCCAGTAAATGAATGATTTGTCCTTATTTGTTTTATGAAATGTTCTTTGCACCATGAATGATTGATGTTATGATGGTATGTGGATTAATCTTAATTACTACATGAAATGAAAATGGCTTGTATTTATGGTGGAGGTGTAGTTGGTGTCTGAATCCAGCGCAACAACAGAAATTGTCATTCGTTTACCACAGCAGCTCTTGGCAGAGTTGGACGGATTTGTGGAGCAGGAAAATCTTAACCGAAATGAATTTATTTATCGGGCTACAAAAATGTACATTCGGGAGCGGAGAAAACGCCATATCGTTGAATCGATGAGACGCGGCTACATGGAAATGGCAAAGATTAACCTGGCTATCGCAACGGAGGCTATACAGGCAGAATACGAGGCAGAGCATACTGTCGAGCGGCTTGTAAGCGGGGGATGATCTGTTGGTCGTTAAACGGGGTGATGTGTTTTTCGCCGATTTATCCCCAGTAGTTGGTTCGGAACAAGGCGGAGTCAGGCCGGTGCTGGTTATCCAGAATGATATTGGAAACCGGTTCAGCCCCACAGTCATTGTTGCAGCCATTACTGCACAAATCCAGAAAGCGAAGCTGCCCACACATGTGGAGATCGATGCAAAGCGTTATGGTTTTGAACGGGATTCAGTCATACTGCTTGAACAGATTCGAACGATCGACAAGCAGCGTCTTACTGATAAGATTACGCATCTTGATGAAGAAATGATGGAGAAGGTGGATGATGCCTTGCAAATCAGCTTAGGCCTCATCGCTTTTTGAGACGCTTTTTTAGCGTCTCTGGATGTCGCCTGCTTGGATTTAGAAGCATTTGCACTGAATCTTGCAATAAACGCTTGAAGTTCTTTTATTTTTTCTTCTTTCTTTTTGTTTGCTTCTTGGGCCATTTTTTGGGCCAGCTGGCTG
>NZ_JBHUEO010000022.1:0-25844 GCF_042680885.1 Siminovitchia sediminis
GTATCCCGGATGAATGGCATCGGCTTCTGAACGTTTGGCAATCTCGATGATGCCTTCGATATCAAGATAGGCATCAATCGGCTTTTTTCCTTCCCCGACCAGGTAGGCCTCATCCGCTTTATACCGGTGGTAGGACCCGGAATCCTCACGGGAGTAGATGGCGACTGTCCGGATTCCCAGCTCCGTACAGGCCCTGAACACGCGGATGGCAATCTCGCCGCGGTTGGCAACAAGTATTTTGTTTAAGCGTTTTGATTCAATTCCCACAGAAACACCCTCCTGAACTGAGATAACTTTGCCTTATACATCATTTTAGACACGCTGGTGATTGGTTATAGAATATATCTTATAGCTTAATTAAATGTAACCAGCGTATTAGCATAACCTATTTAGTAAAACATTATATCACATTTAAATATTCAAACAATACTTTATATTCATTTCTTGGCTAGAAAATCATGTCATAATCTTTTTCCATTGTCATGAGTTGAGCGGTTTTTTGCATACATATCATGGTAAAGCCAGTTTTTTACGATAAAAAGTGGCAGTGGAAAATGATACAATAGTCCAAGAAAGGAATGGGATGTCTTACTATGGATCACATACATATGATGAATGACAGAAAAAATGAGAAATAGACTGGTGAAGTGCGGATTGCTGATGGCCGGTATTGGATTGTTTTTATACGCAAACAATCATTGGCTGCAAGTCTCTTCTTTTGATATAACGTCCAACAGGATTCCGAAAAGCTTTGACGGTCTGGTCATTGTGCAGCTGTCCGATTTGCATGATGCGGAATTTGGGGAAGGTCAAATGAAGCTTGCTGAAAAGGTAAAGGGCCTGCAGCCGGACCTCATTTTACTTACAGGAGATTTAATTGACAGCAATCGGTATGACTTGGGTCAAAGCTTGCATCTGGTCAGGCAATTAGTAGAAACGGCAGATGTATTTTATGTAACAGGCAACCATGAGGTAGCCGTCAATGAAGTGGAAGAAATTACAGGTGCCCTTCGTTCACTGGGGGTATATGTACTAAATAATGAAGCGCACATTCTTGAGAGAAACGGGGAACAGATTGCCATTGCGGGAATTGAAGATCCTCTTATGAAACCGGCACGGCCGCCCGAAGAAACAGTTGCGGAGTCCATCGTCCGATCTTTCAATGGCATTCCGGCTCAAACGTACCGGATTTTACTTTCTCATCGGCCCGAAGTGTATGATCAATATGTAGAAGGGGAAGTTGACCTTATTTTTACCGGACATGCTCATGGAGGGCAGATCCGGCTCCCGGGTGTGGGCGGACTCATTGCTCCCGGTGAAGGGTGGTTTCCGTCATATACAGAAGGTGCCCATACGAAAGGGATGACAACCATGATTGTAAGCAGAGGATTGGGGAACAGTGCCATTCCATATAGAATTCTGAACCGTCCTGAAATCACTGTGGCGACATTGAAAAAAGAACCCTGATAAGAATAAAAAAGAGAAAGTCATGGCATCCTTTTCAATAAAGGAGGCCTTTTTTTCTATGTTGAATTTGTTGATGAAATTAATTATTTGCCCCATAATCGTAGCTTTTGCCGGGAGCATGCTGACCAATGTAAACTTCTCGAACGCCTGGCAGCCGATTATCATCGGATTTACACTGGCAGTGGCAGGCCATTTACTGGAATGGGCTTTATTATCCGAAAGTACGTATTTACTCAGTGCCGCAGCAGATTTTGTTTTTTCATTTTTTATCGTATATGCACTCAGTTACTTCTTTTTTACAGCGGAGGTCACCCTTATGGGAGCAGCTATCACGGCTTTGCTCCTCACTTTAGTGGAGCTTTTCGTTCATACATGGCTGATCCGTTCCGGAAGGGCTAGGAAAGAAGCGAAATATGGCAGTTGAAAAAAGGCGGAGAGCATACCCTCCGCCTTACATATTTTCAACCGCCTCTTCAATGGGAGTGTCACCTGAAACCAAATCAAGCGTCTGGTTTATCATCTTTTCGGAATCCAGGGAGACGGCAATCACTTTGGCCACATCAGCACATGAAACTGTCGGGTCCTTAATCCAATGAATGTCTTTGTCTATTGTCACTTTCCCGGACGGCTCCCGCCGGGTTAACTCGCCGGCCCGAATGACCGTGTAATCAAGCCCGCTGTTTTTTAAAAAATCCTCAGCTTCACGCTTTTTCAATAAATAATCCTCATTGGCTCCCTGGGGATCATCTGCTCCCATCGCGCTGAGCAGAATAAAACGTCCCGCCTGGTTGTAGACCGCCGCCTGAATCAGAGATTTCGTATCTTCTAAGGTAGAATGATTCATTCGCGGATCATTTGTTTTAACATCGCATCCCCCGGCATATACGAATGCATCCATGCCGGCTGTCAGAGCATCGAGCTCTTCGTGGTTTTCCGGCATGGTTACTATGTGTTCACGATCCATATGTTCCAGAGCCTGCTGCAACTCCTCTTGACGCACAATGGCAAACGCCTTATGGTCCGTTCGCTTTACTAAAAAATCGGCAAGACACCGCCCAGTCTGTTCACAGGCCCCGGCAATCAATACGTTCATGGTCCCAACGCTCCTTTTTACGTACAGTTACTATTATGTTTCCTGAAACTCTCTATGATAAACAGGCCCCTCCTTATTTCTTTTTCACTGCAAAAGTTGTTATGATAAAGAGAAAGAGGAGGGACGGGAGCATGTGCGGGAGATATAGCTTATTTACGGATCGAAATGAGTGGATGGACCGATTCCACTTGATCAACGGCGAGGAATTGGAGTGGATGAAACGTTATAATATTGCCCCGAGCCAGCAAGTCCTTGCGGTGGTTAAAAGTGATGCAGGCAACAAGGCCGGCTTTTTGAAATGGGGGCTTGTGCCCTGTTGGGCAAACGATCCCAAAATCGGATATAAAATGATCAATGCCCGGTCCGAAACGGCGGATCAAAAGCCGAGTTTTAAAAAGCTGCTGAAACGGCGCCGGTGCCTTATACCGGCTGACGGGTTTTATGAGTGGAAAAGAAAAGAGAGAAATTCCAAGCAGCCCTACCGCTTTCAATTAAAGACAAAAGAGCCGTTTGCATTTGCGGGGCTGTGGGACAGATGGGAGCACGGAGACGAAATCATTCAATCCTGCACCATCCTTACGACCGGGGCAAACAGCCTGGTCAAGGATGTCCATGATCGGATGCCTGTTATTTTGACACCGGAGGCGGAGCAAGTCTGGCTCGACAGGTCAGTCGAAGATTCAAGCGTGCTGAAGGATTTGCTTAAACCATACGAAACGGAAAAAATGGAGGCTTTTCCTGTGTCCCCGCTGGTCAACAGTCCAAAAAATGATACCATCGAGATCCTTAATTCGAAGTGAAAGTCCCTGTCAGTTGACGGGGGCTATTTTTTTGTCCGGATTTTTTAAAAAAATCTGCACCAAGTCCGGCTCTGAATGATAGAACTCAATGTATCCAGCAAGGCGGCGCTTGCGACTTTCTTAATTTTTAAAAATTAATTCTCATGTTTTCATCATTCGAAGCCGGGTATACATGAAACGAACCCCCCACTACAGTCAACCAAAGGAGGAATGCAACTGATGAATAAAAATGTCATTGGAGTCTTTTACTCAGAGGAAGAAGCAATCCGAAAGGTTGAAGAATTAGAAACGCAAGGCCTGAATCCGAGTGATATATACGCAGTAGCAAAAGATGAAGATGATCTGTCCATGGTCAGGGGAAGAACCAATATTGATGTAAGATCTGCCGGAGGAGGAAACTGGTTTGACCGTTTCGTCAGCTTCATTACAGGTGAAGAGCCGGTAAGAGATGCTCTTCATAATGCAGGGCTTACCGGGCCGGAGATGGATGATTATTATCGGGATATTGATAATGGAGCTATTCTGCTGTATGTAGACGAAGAATATGGCCGGCTGCATGATGAAAAAACCCTATTTACGGATGAAGATTCAGCCAATGTAAGCAATGTGGACGCCATCCCGCATACAGATGCAGATGTGGTTCCGCACAGTGAATCCGGCAGAATGGATTCCGTAAGAATGAGCGCAGACGAAGATGGAACTGACGAAGCGCGCATGGAACTTCATGAAGAAAAACTTCGTGTCGATAAAGAGGAAGTAGAAACGGGAGAAGTCCGAGTCCAGAAAAATATCGTAGAGGAAGAACAGTCGATCGATGTTCCGGTCAGCCGGGAAGAGGTGTATATTGAACGCCGCCCTGTGGATGGGACAAGGTCCATGGATGAACCGACCGCAGCCTTCAATGAGGACGATCAAAGTATTCGAATCCCTCTGAGGGAAGAAAAAGTGGAGGTTTCTAAAAAACCGGTGGTCAATGAAGAGTTGATCGTTGGCAAGAAAAAGGTGGAGGACACGGAAACGGTCAGAGAAACAGTTCGACGGGAAGAAGCAGACATTGACGGTCCAGATGAAATCGTCGGACAAGCCCCGGCAGACAGATCAATGGAAACGGGCAGGAACGACAATTTAACGATGGATTCCGAGTGGAATAAACAAAATGCCCGCCGAAACATGGGCATCAACGAAGACTACGGAAACAACGTCAGCAATGGGTTGAATGGACAAAGCCAGCTTGACGAAGAGCTAGAAAAAAGAAGAATCGAGTTAGATGCGAAAAATTACAACCCTCCATCAAAAGAAAATCGTGACAATCGTTTTGAATAGGAACATGGGAAGACGTAAGAGGGGCAAATATCTCTCCCGGTTAAAGGAAAATCGGTGCCCATCGATTTAAATAGGAACATGGGAAGACGTAAGAGAGCCGGCCTCTTTCCCGGTTAAAGATAATTTCGTGACAATAAAGTTTAATAGAGCTTTAGAGGAGCGGAAGCAAAGCGAAAAGGCTGTCATCCCTTGAGCCTGTCCGGAAAGTCTACTGTTTGGCTTTCTTGGACAGGCTTTTTAAAGTTGGATGGAAAAAATGTGGCTTATTAAGATATTAACCTATGTGGCTGAGTCATCCAACCAGGGAATCGGGGAGGGAGTGGGAGCTGCGTGCCCGTCTGCCTGTTCAAATGATGGGAATGGTCATGAAGGGAGATCGTTCGTTCCTGAATGGTGGTTTGAATCAAAGGAACGGTCACGCAATAGAAAGATACGTACCCGAGTGTTAGTTAGTATCAAAGGAATGGTCATGCAAGTGAATGATGCCGTTCATGAAAGGCGGTTTAAATCAAAGTAATGGTGAGGAATACCGATTTAGTTCATGAATAGGATCCCGTCGGATAGTGCAAGGCTCCCGGATATCCACTAAATTCATGAAGATGGTCGAATAGAAAAACGCTATGCGCCCACCTTCGATTCACATAAAAGGAAGAGTCACGCAGGAGAGTAACGTGCCCAAACACAACTGACTTCCAAGAAGGAGATAAATCGTGCTCCACCAGGACAGGCACAAATATAAGTTGCACATATCCAATTTAGAGTAAAAATCATCAAGACTGTCTCACGAGCCAGCCATCATGAAAACAAAGGATGCAGCCCATTCCTGTGCATCCCTCATCGTGCGTGATACTATGGCTTCTGCGGACTTCTGGCTGTTCAGCATCCCATCACTGGACGGGTTGCGAAGTGTACTTGGCGTATCAGCCAGACGTTCTCAAGATCCGTACCCCGCTAAAATTCCAACTATAATTCTTGCTTAATTTTTTCCAGCAGTCTCCGGCAGCCTTCGCTCACCAAATCGTATGTTTCCTGGAAATCTCCGGTGTAATAGGGATCCGGGACATCTTTGGGGTTGTCCGTTAAATCCAATAATCGGATGATATTCGGGTGGTCAGGATAGCCTGCCGCTTCCTGAATATTGCGGATGTTGGAGGCATCCATGCCGATAATATAGTCATAGTCTTCAATATCTTTTTTTGAAAATTGTCTGGCGACCAATCCATCTGCGCTGATGCTGTATTCCGCGAGCTTTTTCAGTGTCCCTTGATGCGGAGGTTCTCCCACATGCCAAGATCCGGTTCCGGCCGAGTCCACCGAGATTTTATCGCTTAATCCTTCCTTGCTCACCAATTCTCTCGTTATCGCCTCTGCCATGGGCGAACGGCATATGTTTCCGAGGCAGACAAACAATACTTTCATCATTTCCACGTCTCCTAATTTCTAAAATGTACATGATATCGTAGCACAGAGAAACTAAAAAGTGAACAAACTCGAACAGAAATGTTATTGCTTTGATACAAAAGTGGATTATAATGAAGATTGTCAGATAAAAAAGAATTGAAAAAAGGGGAAAAATGATGGCTAGACATAAACCGAAAAAGAAATCAAAGCTCTTAAGGATTGTACTGCTCGTTCTGCTTTTGCTCGTAGTCGCTGTCGCTGGGTATGGTTACTCCATCTATCACAATATTAATAAGACAGCCAAAAATATTCATACGCCGATTGACCGTACTCCGGAAGTGGCCAGGCCCGCTAATTTGTCACTGGCTAACAAAGAGCCCTTTTCCGTCCTGATGCTTGGGGTGGACGAGCGTGAAGGGGACCGCGGCCGTTCGGATACGATTATCGTCATGACGGTAAACCCCGAGAAACAATCGATTGATATGCTGAGCATCCCCAGGGATACAAGAGTAGAGATTGTCGGCAAGGGGATTGAGGATAAAATTAACCACGCGTATGCATTCGGCGGCGTAGAGATGTCAATGAACACAGTCGAAAAGTTTCTTGATATTCCCATAGATTACTATATTAAGATGAACATGGAAGGCTTCCAGGAGATCGTGGATGCCGTGGGCGGGGTCAATGTCAACAATGACCTGGACTTTTCCGTCAGCGGGACTCATTTTCCTGAAGGGCAGATTTCCTTGAACGGGGAAGAAGCCTTAAAATACAGCCGTATGCGTTATGAAGATCCCCGCGGGGATTTCGGCCGCCAGCTTCGCCAGCGCCAGGTCATTCAGGGAGTCATTAATAAAGGCGCGAATATATCAGCAATTTGGAAGTATGACGATGTGTTACAAGCTCTTGGAAAAAATGTAGAAACGAATCTGTCTTTAGACGAGATGATGGATATTCAAAAAAATTATAAAGAAGCCCGCCACAATATTGAGCAGTATCAAATTGAAGGGCAGGGGACAATGATCAATAATGTCTGGTATTACATCGTTCCTCAGGAAGAAAGACAAAGAGTTCAAGGTTTGCTGAAGGACCATCTGAACATATCATAAGGATAATAGGCGGGACTTAATTAGAAGCTCCCGCCTTTTTTGACGAAAAAAAGAGGTTGTTGACATGAAGAAGAGACATCGATGGCTGCTGGCGGCGATCATTTGGGCGGCGGCCATATTTATAGCCACTCACTCTCCCTCATCGACAGGGGGAAATACCCAATGGATCATTGAAAAATTGTTGCGGCTTTCTCCGGAGCATTCCGCCTTGGTCAATGTGGGATTCCGCAAGCTGGTACATCTCGGTGCCTTTGGCCTGCTGGCATTTCTGCTCTGCTTTGGCCTGGAAAAAAGAAAATTTTTGTTAGCCTGGCTGCTGACCACAGCCTATGCTGCCACCGATGAATTCCACCAATCGTTTCTTCCGGATCGAACAGCTTCCGTATGGGATGTCGGCCTGGATTCCCTTGGGGCACTGATTGCGCTTGGCTTGATTAAAGTGCTGGGTCTAGATCAGCGATCTGACAAACAGTCCTAGCATGTGGGCGTAAATGTCTTCAAATTGGGATAACGGCAAGGGATTTTGCCCTTTTCCCAACTCTATGGTGAAGCCCGGCTTCTTAAACTCCTGGATCCACCAATCTTTATAGCCCGCATAGTTGTCCACGTAGCGAATCGCTTCATAGCCGGTCACCCGGGCAAAATCACGGGCAAGCACCTCTGACTCCAGGGGTTCCAGCCCTTCATAGCCCCAATAGATTTCCTGGCCCTGTGTATGAAGGGCGATCAGCCGATCAAAGTTCTCTGTTCTTGCGAGATCTGCCATTAATTTTGATTCCGGTTCTGACAGGGGAGCGTATCCGGGAAAATCTCGGGGACCCGGTTCTTTCGGCTTTCTTTCTCTTTCAAAATCCCAATTGGCCGGAAATTGCTTATTCAGGTCGACTCCCCGGATATTTGCTTTCCAGCCTGAGAAGTCGCGGTCGCCCCGGTTCAGCCGGACCAATTCTTCTTCTCTTTCGGGAGGAGGGCCATTCAATACAAGATTGACACCGTCGGGATTTACCATCGGAATGGCAAACAGCCGGCTTCTTGTATACATGGTCATTGCCGGAATTCCCCGAATCATCCATCCGTTTGTTAAAGCAAGCATATAATCATTTAAAAAGCGCATGAAAATCGATGTGGTAATCCATTCGTTGGCATGGAAAGAAGCGTTGATCTGTACTTTTCTGCCCGGTCTTCCGATTTGTATTTCATGGACCGGCTGCTCAAGAACGCTTTTGCCTGCTTCCCGTCTTTTCATAAAAGGGTATATGGCGAGCAGTCTGTTCAAATCACGCGTCATTTTTTGAACATTATACGGTTCATTACCGTTAAGGACTCTTGCAGTGACCCTGATTGGAATCTGAATTTCCTGCCCCGCATCAAGTCTATTGGGATTGACTGTTTGATTTAACAGAAGCAGCGCGTCTACACTGAGATTGCGGCTCTGGGCAATGTTCCAGAAAGTGTCGTTTTTTTTGATGGTATAGCTGACCGTTTGGAAGCCGGGAATCCTGATCCGCTGACCGGCACGAAGGGCGTTGGGGTTCTCAAGATCCGCATTGGAATCCAAAATCAGTATGATAGGAAGATGGAATAAACGGCTGTAATGCCAAAGAGTATCACCAGAACGTACGCGGATGTCCATTTCCGTCCCCTCCAAAATTGTCTTTATCATAACTAGATGTATGTAAAGATTAAGGAATCATGCCAACAACAAGAAAAATAGATTATATTAAAAAAATGAAAGAAGGGCTGCAGATGCTGGGTGCAATCGAGGCAGGCGGAACGAAGTTTGTCTGCGCTATCGCAACAGAAGATGGAACGATTATAGAAAAGGTTCAAATCCCAACGGAGATTCCCGACACCACCATACCCAAGGTGCTGGAGTTTTTTCAGGATCAACGGATTTCCGCTCTGGGGATCGGATCATTTGGCCCTCTGGATGTACATCCGGACAGTGAAACATACGGATTTATTACTTCCACACCGAAACCGGGATGGATCAACTTCCCATTTGTGAAGACGATGAAGGAAAAGCTGCAGGTTCCAGTGGCATTCGATACCGACGTGAACGCGGCGGTATGGGGAGAATTTCATGCAGGAGCAGGAAAAAATTTAAACAGCTGCCTGTACATAACGGTGGGTACTGGAATCGGAGCAGGAGCTGTGGCAGAAAGAAAGCTGATCCACGGATGGTCGCATCCTGAAATGGGCCATATCAGCCTGCGCCGCCATTCGGACGATCATTTTCCAGGGGTTTGCCCTTATCATCGGGACTGCCTGGAAGGCTTGGCCGCCGGTCCTGCAATTGAAAAACGCTGGGGACAAAAAGGGGATGCGCTGCCTGTGGATCATCCGGCTTGGGAAATGGAAGCCCATTATTTGGCTCAGGCTTTGATGCAGTATGTATTAATTCTCTCACCTGAAAAAATCATTATGGGCGGCGGGGTCATGAAACAGCGGCATTTATTCCCGCTTATTCGCAGCAAAGTTGAACAATTGGCCGGAAACTTTTTGACTTTGCCGGCAATGGATACCTTCATTGTCCCGCCAGCTTTGAAAGATGATTCAGGCGCCATGGGAGCCATCCTGATGGCACAGCAAATAAATTCTGGTAATTAATGGTAAATTGAGCGGCTAAAACTCAAATTTTCCCTAATGAAAAAGATAGGAGCCTTTTCTCCTATCTTCTTTACATCTCACCTATTTAACCTCAGTTTCCATATAAGTTTTCTCGCCTTCCGATATGTCGGCTTGCCCGTTCGTCAGCTCGGTCATCCACTCATGAAAAGCGTTTGTTTGGTTCTCTTTTACGTACACTTCGATCTCTACAAGATCAGAATAATGGATGTCTTTTAATGGATATACAGACGAGCGGATTTCATTTTCCAGTTTCCCGAGCCACGGATATTCGACCTTCACATGCATCGTTGTCATCAGTGTCCGTTCGACGATCCCTACGGCGTCCAGCCCCTCGGAAACCGCTCTGCCGTAAGCGCGGATGAGCCCTCCGGCTCCTAATTTAATGCCCCCGAAGTAACGGGTGACCACGACAACTGTATCTTTCAGCTGCCGTTTTTTCAATACTTCCAACATGGGAACGCCTGCCGTTCCGCTGGGTTCGCCATCATCATTCGCCTTTTGGATCTGGTCATGTTCTCCGATTAAGTAAGCGGAACAGTTATGTGTGGCATTCCAGTGTTCCTTTTTTATGTCCTGTATAAAATCCTGCGCTTCTTCCTCTGTTTCCGCTCTTTTCAGATGGGCAATGAACCGGGATTTTTGAATGTGAATTTCGTGTGTACCTGTTGTTTTGACAGTGAGATATTGTGGAAGCATCGCACGGCTCCTTTCAAAAACCATAAATATTTTCCCAACTTGATTAGTCTGTTTAAGTAAATTATACATGATATAATTACTTTAGTAGAATGGTAGGTATGTCTAAACACCTATACTTACCGGTATACCCATCCGAAAGGGGGACCCCTAGAGGAAATGGCACTGAAAAAAGTAAATGTCAAAGAGCTGGACCAAATTGTCGAGCATATGATCAATACGGTTGAACGCAGCAAGGATGAAATTTTTCAAATTGGAGAGCAATGCCGCCGTGACCATGACAATATAGTAAAAGAACTGGAAAAAATCAAGGCTGATGTCAGAAAAGTGATTGATGAAGGGGACAAACTCGAAATCAACTCCAAAGCGGCAAGACAGCGTCTCTCCAACTTGAGCCGGCAATTTCAGGAGTACACGGAAGAACAGGTGCGCGAGGCATATGAACAAGCCCACGATCTGCAAACGAGATTAATGGTCAATCGGCAGCTGGAAAAGCAACTGAGAGAACGCAGAGACGATCTTGAAAGACGGCTGCTTATTCTGCAGCAGACAATCGAACGGGCTGAAACACTAATTTCACAAATCACAGTGGTTTCCAATTACTTAGTCAGTGATATTAAAGAAATGGGCGAAGCCCTCGAAGATGCGAAATTGAAGCAGGAATTCGGTTTGCGGATTATTGAGGCGCAGGAAGAGGAAAGAAAGCGGCTGTCCCGTGAAATTCACGACGGACCTGCCCAGCTGCTGGCAAGCGTTTTAATCCGGTCTGATCTAGTGGAAAAAATGCATCAGGAGCAAGGACCTGAACAATCGCTTGAAGAAATCCGCAGCCTGAAGAGCATGATTCGAACGACACTGTATGAAGTCAGACGCATTATTTATGATTTGCGGCCAATGGCGCTGGATGACCTCGGACTCATCCCGACATTGAAAAAGTATTTGGCAACCGTAGAAGATTATCATAAAACAACAAATATCGAATTTACCTATATAGGGAAGGATGTCAGGCTTCCCCAAAAGTATGAAGTCGCTCTTTTCCGCCTCATCCAAGAAGCTGTACATAATGCACTGAAACATGCCGAGGCACAGACGATCCAAGTCAAGGTGGAAATGCTGCCCGATAAAATTTATGTTCTCATCAAAGATGACGGCGTCGGCTTTGATGTAAACGTGAAGAAGAGCGGCAGCTACGGCATGATAGGCATGCGGGAACGAGTCGAAATATTAGACGGCATCTTTTCCATTCATTCGAAAAAGGGAGCGGGAACGGTTGTCTCTATTAAAATTCCGACCGTTGCAGATCCGGTGAACAGTTTTTAAACATGAAAGATTATAGGGGGAATAAAAAATGCAAACAAAAATTGCGATCATAGATGACCACGAGTTATTTCGTGAAGGTGTAAAAAGAATCCTGGAATTCGAAAAGTCTTTCTCCGTTGTGGCAGAAGGCGACGACGGCTGCGATGCCGTAGGGATTGTAGAGGAGTATTCTCCGGATGTCGTCCTGCTGGATATCAACATGAAAAAAACGAACGGCATTGAAGCGACCCGCCAGCTGATCGAGAGGTGCCCGGAGTCCAAAGCGATCATTCTATCCATTCATGACGAAGAAGCCTATGTCACGCATGCCATGAAAACCGGTGCTGCGGGGTACATGCTGAAGGAAATGGACTCAGATGAACTGATCGGCGCCATCAAAGTGGTGGCGGACGGCGGATCTTATATCCATCCAAAAGTGACCCATAAATTGGTTAGAGAATACCGGCGCCTGGCCAATCAGCAAAGCAACGGGTCCGGATATCAGCAGCCGGAAGTGCGAGTCCCGCTTCATTTGCTGACAAGCCGTGAATGTGAAGTCCTTCAGCTGCTGGCTGACGGAAAAAGCAACCGCGCCATCGGTGAAGCTTTGTATATCAGTGAAAAAACCGTCAAAAACCATGTGAGCAATATTTTACAAAAAATGAACGTTAACGACCGGACCCAGGCAGTCATCACTGCGATCAAAAACGGCTGGGTCGAAGTACGATAAAGAAGAGGCCGGAATGCTGCGGGGCATTTCGGCCTTTGGATGATGCGAAAAAAGGGTGTGAGGCAGTACACCTCCGCTGCATTGAGTCTATGTGGGCATGGTGCTCCGTTTTCGTGATTTGACCAGAAATAGAATCAAGTTTTTGGATTCTCTTATTTCCAAGGTAGGATTCTGTCCATAAATACTCCAGACTTTTGGGTATTCTCGTTTTTTCGGTAGGAAATTCGTCTGCATATGCTCCTGAGTTTTTGCTTTCCTCATTTTCGGTAGGGTTTTGTTTAGGAATGCTCCCGAGTTTTTGCTTCCCTCGCTTCTTCGGCAGGAATTCGTCGATAAATCCTCCCGAGTATGGAGTTTTCTCCTTTCTTTGGTAGGGTTTCGTCTGGAAATGCTCCGAGTTTAGAGTATCCTCGCTTGTTCGGCAGGCATCCGTCCAGAAAACCACCTTACGTTACTCATTTTCCTTTTTCCTATAAGAGACCCGCTCCATTTCTAGAGGAGCCGGGTGAGCCTATGCGGTTTTTCAAAGCAGGTGAAGCCCGCCCTGTTCTTATTTTCCCCTACTGCCTTTTTACTTATAAACTTTAAGGAGTGATCCGATTGACTAAAGTGACTTCCACCAATTTTTCTCCAGACATTCAACGCTTTTTGCTCGGACGCGAGCTTCTCTCCTCAGAACTTCCATTTTCCCAACAAGACATCCACCGCCATGCCGAGGCAGGCTGCATTGAAAAACATCCCGGGATAACCCGTGGCAAAAGAGGCTGGGTTTGCCGGCGATGCAATAACTCACGTCAGCGTCTTTTTTCTGAGTATCCCTGTGTAACATGTGAAAAAAAGTGCGTATATTGCCGGAACTGTATCATGATGGGACGGGTATCGGAGTGTACTCCGTTGTATCATTGGACAGGCCCTCCGATCCAGTGGCCGAAGAAGAAAACTTACTTGCAATGGGACGGCGAATTGTCCGCAGGGCAGGAAACCGCGTCCCAAGCTGTAGTTTCCGCTGTGAAAAATAAAGACGAGCTGCTCGTTTGGGCGGTATGCGGTGCAGGAAAAACAGAGGTGTTGTTTTCCGGAATGGACGAAGCGCTTCTACAGGGACATCGCATATGCATCGCCACACCTCGGACCGATGTGGTTCTGGAGCTTGCGCCCCGTATCCGCAAAGTGTTCCCACATACAACTGTCGCCGCCCTTTACGGAGGGAGCGAAGAACGCCACCATCTTTCCCCCATCACGATTTCCACCACACATCAGCTTCTGCGATGCTGCCATGCATTTGACACGATCATCGTCGATGAAGTTGACGCCTTCCCTTATACGTACGACAAAAGCCTCCAATGGGCTGTACAAAAAGCAGCCAAGCCGGATGCAGCACGCATTTATTTAACTGCCACCCCGAGCAGGGACTGGCAGCTGGAGTGCCGTTACGGCAAACGAAACCATGTAAAAATTCCTGCGCGCTTTCACCGCAAGCCGCTGCCGCTTCCGACATTTGTATGGTGCGGCAACTGGCGGAAAAAGCTGAACAAAGCCAAGCTTCCGTATTCACTTTTTTCTTGGGTTGAAAAAAGGGTCAAGCTGGGCAAACAGGCACTTATTTTCCTTCCTCATATCAAGTTGATGGAGCAATCGCTCCCGCTTTTTCAACGGCTCCACCCCAAAATTGAATCGGTTCACTCTGAAGATCTTGACAGAAAAGCTAAAGTACAGCGGATGAGGAATAAAGAGACGCCGGTCCTGCTTACGACCACCATCTTGGAAAGAGGGGTCACTTTTCCCAATATTGATGTCGCTGTCCTCGGGGCCGAAGATGATATTTTTACAGAATCCGCTCTGGTTCAAATTGCCGGACGCGTCGGCCGCAGCCCGGATCATCCCGAAGGGAACGTCACCTTCTTTCATTATGGCAGGACAAAAGCGATGATTCAGGCGTTAGCGCATATTGATTCCATGAATAAGGAAGCACGGAAGGCAGGTTTGCTGGATGAATCCTCATTGCCTGTGCTGTGATGCCGTAATCGTTGAAGAAATGACATGGCGAACATTGTTTTTTGGCGCGCCTGAACCGCGGCTTTGCGACTCATGCAGGGGAAGGCTGGCAGTCATCACAGATCCGCTTTGCCGAAAATGCTCCAGGCCGCTAATAGAACTTGAAGAAAAATACATTCACGAAGACCTGTGCCACGATTGCTTCCGCTGGGAAAATGATCCGAAATGGGCAGGCGTCCTGAAACGGAATCTCTCTATATATCAATATAATGATTTTTTAAAAGAAATGATGGCCCGCTATAAATACCGGGGC
This sequence comes from Siminovitchia sediminis, assembly GCF_042680885.1. Classification (NCBI taxonomy): domain Bacteria; kingdom Bacillati; phylum Bacillota; class Bacilli; order Caryophanales; family Bacillaceae; genus Siminovitchia; species Siminovitchia sediminis. The sequence continues at coordinate 14,852 of NZ_JBHUEO010000022.1, forward strand.
GATTACGCATTGGCAAAGGTTTTTTCGGAAGACATTCAAAGCGCATTGCGTAAAACATCTTTTGACATTGCAGTCCCTATCCCTTTAAGCCGGGAGCGGCTGCTGGAGAGGGGATTTAACCAAGCAGCAGGCTTAGGGATGGAAGCCGGCCTGGACATGTTCGAGGCACTTGAGCGGATCCATGGTGAAAAACAATCAAAAAAATCACGGGAAGAAAGAATTCATCTCCATCAGGTGTTCAAAGTGTCCGCCTCCGTCTCCGAGAAGAACATTTTACTCATCGACGACATTTACACAACAGGATCGACACTTCACCATGCTGCACATGTCCTCATCAAAGCCGGGGCCAAAAGCGTATCTTCTTTTACATTGGCAAGGGGCTGATTTTTTCAAGAAAGCGGCTAAACAATGCTGTGGAGAATCCGATATAATAGAAAAGAATGTTGGAAGCAAGGAGGGTATTCGATGAAAATCGATTCTTTCAACAGACCTGAAACGAATCCGTATACAAAACAAATTCAACGAACTGAACAGATTCCCCGCACAGCGCGTGTCGAGGAAGATCAAATACAGATTTCAAAAGAAGCCAAAGAGCTGCAGCAGGCAACAAAAGTGGAAACAGAGCGCCAGGCAAAGATCGAACACCTGAAAAACCAGATCCAGCAAGGGGAATACCATGTAGACCCGAAAAAAGTTGCTCATAGCATTGCCAAATATTATTTCAATCAATAGAAGGGAGGCTGCCGCATGTCCGCAGAGACGTTGATTGCCAATTTAACGAAACAATATCAGCTGCATGAGAACCTCTTGAAAAACGCGCTCAGGAAAACGGATGTCCTGAAAAAAGGAGATGTGGACAGCCTCCAGGAAGTCATGCGTGAAGAACAAAAACTGACCACAGCCATCACCATGATGGAAAGTGAACGGCAAACGGCTGCCCAATCTTTTTTAAGACAAACGGAGGACAGTCCGATTACGATCGAAGACTGCATTCAAGCGGCCTCACCGGAAGCTGCAGAAACGCTGCGGGTGCTGCAGGAAAAGCTGCTAGACATAATCGAAAAGCTTCAGGAGCAAAACGAGTTGAACAAGCAGCTCATTTATCAGTCCCTGCAATTCGTTAACATGAATTTGGATCTTTTGCAGCCGGAAAAGGAAACGGCCGCCTATGGAAGGCCGGTTGAAAAAAAACAAATGAAACAGGGCAAGTCTTTCTTTGATTCAAAGGCTTGATATAGATAAAAAGTAACGGGGGAAACATCATGTCATCAACTTTTCATGGTCTGGAAACTGCCAAAAGGGCACTTCATACACAGCAGGCCGGGCTATACACGACCGGAAACAACGTAGCCAACGCGAATACGCCGGGATATACGAGGCAGCGGATCAATATGCGGGCGACGGAGGCGTATCCGCCGGCATCATTGAACAGGCCGCAAATTCCGGGGCAGATTGGAACCGGAGTGACAGCGGGTGAAGTGCAGCGTGTCCGGGAATTTTTCCTGGATTCGCAATACCGCAAAGAACATGCCAAACTTGGTTATTATGAAACTGATTCTAATGCGCTTGCCAGGCTTGAGGATCTTTTAAATGAAACCGGAAAAGACAGCAGCGGCATTTCCAAAGTGATCAATGAATTTTGGCAGGCGCTTCAGGACTTAAGTGTCCATCCCGAAAATGACGGTGCCCGAGAAGTTGTGCTCCAGCGTGGACATACCGTAGCCGACACGTTCAACTATATCTATGAAAATATCGAAACATACAGGGCAGATCTTGGTCTTCAGCTTGAAACTGATGTGGACGACATCAATTCTATTTTAAAAAATATTGATTCGCTGAATAAAAGAATCGCCGAAGTGGAGCCGCTCGGATTTATACCGAATAATCTTTATGACGAGCGTGATTTGCTTGTCGATGAGCTTTCGAAATATATGGATGTCCAGGTGATTAAAGAGGACAGTTTTAATGAACCGAAAGGGGCCATGGAAGGGATTTACATCATTAAGGCCGGCGGACTGGAGATTGTAAGTCGGACGGGTTACGAAGAATTGACCATCGATACTGCCGGGAATCCCGAAATCGTGACAAGTGTATCGTTCGGCACCAATTCCGTCCCAATTGACAACCTGGCCCAAGGTAGAATGAAGAGTTTAATTGAAAACTATGGGTACGGCAGCGGAGAACATGATTCTTATTTGAAAATAATGAATGATCTAAATAACCTGGCAAACCAATTTGCCGAAAGTATAAATGTGGCCCATAGAGCAGGAAAAACAAAAGACGGCAGTGATGGCGGGGACTTTTTTACAGAAGGACAAGGAGCAAGCGGCCTGAGAATGATTTTGAATCACACGGATCAGCTCGCTGCATCCAAATTGGGGGCTATTGGTGACGGAGAGCAGGCCATTGAAATGGCTGATTCCTTTCAAGGGGTGTTGACGGATTATCAGAAGGTCATTGGTAAGCTCGGTGTGGATGCACAATTTGCAAATCGCCAAAAAGCCAATGCAGGAACGCTCCTGTCGTCGGTTGATGAAAGCCGGCTGTCTGTGACAACTGTATCACTTGATGAAGAAATGATGAACATGATCAAATACCAGCACGCGTATAATGCGGCTGCGAGAAATATAACCGTAATCGATGAAATGCTCGATAAAATCATTAACGGAATGGGCATCGTTGGAAGATAGGGGGTAACGGAACATGCGGGTCACACAATCAATGCTGGCCAATAACTCACTCAGGCATTTGAGCAATACATATAGCAGAATGGGGCAGCTCCAGGAGCAATTAAATACGGGGAAGAAGATTACCCGGCCGTCCGATGATCCTGTGTCGGCAATGAAGGGCATCGCGTACCGGACCAATGTATTGCAGACGGAGCAATTCAAACGGAATTTTTCAGAGGCACATACATGGATTGATAATACCGATGCTGCTCTCGATCAGGCAACTAAAGCCATGCATCGGATCCGGGAGCTGACGGTACAGGGGTCCAACGGGACGCTGGATGATGGTCAGCTGGACGCCATTTCCATGGAAGTAAAAGAAATTATGAAACAGCTCGAAAACATTGCCAATACGGAAGTTGGCGGAAAATATATTTTTAATGGAACGGATACGGATATGCAACCGGTAAACTTGGCAGATGATCCGCCGAAGTATCCTACGAATACAGCGGATGTAAAATTTGAGTTGTCCAAAGGAATCACAGTTCCTGTAAACACGAAGCCGGAGAACGTTTTCTCAGAAGAATTCTTCACCTCCATTCAAAATTTGGTGAACGATCTTCAGGCAGGGAACGATGTAAATAGTCACTTGTCGGTTCTGGACGGCCAGATTGATCACCTATTGAAAGAACGGGCTTCGCTCGGAGCAAGGGCCAACCGGATCGAACTGATGGAACAGCGGGTGGACCAGCAGGAGGAAATTTCCAAGAAAATGATGTCGGACAACGAAGATGTCGAATATGAAAGAGTCATTACGGAACTCATTATGGAAGAAAGTCTCCTTCGCGCGTCTCTCAGCGTTGGATCCCGAATCGTTCAGCCGACACTCGTTGATTTTCTAAGATAAAAAGCTACTTTCGCGGGTAGCTTTTTTTGATTAAGAGGAGGGATGACCAGTGAGAATACCGCAAATCCGGATCGAATCCGTTACGGGGCAGATCGGTATGAGGACGACCCACGCAACACAAACCATTGAACAGCCCCCGGCAGTGCTCCAGATTCAGCAACTGCCTGCGGAAATGCAGATTGAACGGACACCATCAAAGCTGACGATTGATCAGACAAAAGCATGGGAGGATATGAATTTAAAATCCATACCAAGATTGGTGGAAGAGTTTGCCCAGGAAGGGAGGTCAGCCGCATTGGAGGGAACTGCCCGGAGAGCGGAAGAAGGAGGAGAACTCATGAGAATTGAGCATGGGGGAAATCCGATTCCGGTCTTGGCCAAGCGGAATTCAGAAAGGACGGAAGCCTTGTTTAATATCGGATTCATCCCTTCTCCTTTCAGTGTAAAGCTGCATTATGAGCCATCTGTTTTGGATATCCAATGGACAAGACATGAACCGGTGATTGAGGTAGAACCGCAAAAACCGATCATTGGTTATGAACCCGGGAAAGTGGATATTTACATGGAACGCGAGCCGTCCTTGAAAATAGAGTTTGTGAATGTGGAAGTGTGAAAGGAGAGGGAAGATGAAGATTGAGACGAAGTATCATGGAAGCCGGGAGATTCAAGCAGAGGATATTTTGAAATTTGAGAGCGGAATACCCGGGTTTCCGGATGAAAAAGAGTTTGTGCTGCTGCCGTTGGATGACAGTTTTTTGTCGGTGCTGCAGTCGGTATCAACACCTGAAATCGGTTTTGTAGTGACAGACCCCTTTTCATTTTTTCCAGAGTACGATTTTCAATTGAGTGACTCTGCGGTTGAGCAGTTAAAGTTGGAGAAGCCAGATGATGCAGTGGTGTATACAATTTTAACCATACGGGATCCATTCGAAAAGACAACTGCCAACCTGCAGGCTCCAGTTGTGATCAATACGAAAAACAGCAACGCCAAGCAAGTCATATTAAACGACGGTAAATACAAAACCAAACACCCCCTGTTCGGGCAGAAAGCGAAGGGGTGAGGAGATGCTGGTGCTATCGAGGAAAAAAGGGGAAGCTATCCAAATCGGTCCGGATATCGAGATCTATATCACCGCGGTCCAGGGAGACCAGGTCAAAATTGGCATCAACGCTCCTAAAAATATAGAAGTTCACCGTAAAGAAGTATGGCTGGAAATCCAACATGAAAATGCAGCGGCTTTGAAAGGAGTCTCCGATTTGGGAGCCATATTAAAAAGTGTGAAAAAAGAATAAAAAGGGTTAAACAAAATCTTCTCCTGCCGATATAAACAGTGAAGGGGAAACCCGGGCGGCCGACCGGATACTTCGCCAACAAAAAAGGACAACTGCCCACAAGGACGTGAGCGGAACATTCAAGGAGGAAAAAAACATGAGAATTAACCACAACATTGCTGCATTGAATACGCATCGTCAGTTGAATAGTGCAGCGGCTGGACAATCAAAATCAATGGAGAAATTATCTTCTGGTTTACGTATCAACCGTGCTGGAGATGACGCTGCTGGTTTAGCAATTTCTGAAAAAATGCGTGGACAAATCCGTGGTTTAGACATGGCTGCGAAAAACGCTCAAGATGGTATTTCTTTAATCCAAACAGCTGAAGGTGCTTTAAACGAGTCTCACTCAATTTTACAACGTATTCGGGAGTTAGCAGTTCAGTCTGCAAACGACACAAACACAGACTCTGATAGAAAGGAACTTCAAGCCGAGGTTGATCAATTAGTATCTGAACTTGATCGTATCGGAAACACTACAGAGTTCAATACAAAAAAATTATTAGATGGTAGTGCAGTAGGTGTAACTGAAAAAGTTGACGGTACTGCAAATGTTAATAATAACTCTAGTGTTAAATTCACAACAGCTGCATTAGAAGCATTTAATACTGCAGCATCAACTGATGCAACTAAATCTAAGTATAATGGTGCAATAACAATTGTAAAAGTTGAAGATGCTGCTGCAATTGGTGATAATAAGTTTAAGGCTGTATTAGCAGATGGAACTGAAGTAGATATAGATGGTGATAACACTGATGCTGCTGGAATTGAAGTGAAGGATGGCCAGATTAATTTTGGTACGGATTTCTTTACGACTGCAGTTTCTTTAGCATTTGACTCTACTACTGCTAAAGATGACTGGAAAGTCGGAGAATCTATCACTTTTGTTCTTTCTCAAGATGTCGCTGCAAGTGATAAGCTCGAAGAATCAATTATGTTACAAATTGGTGCAAACGCCGGTCAAACTACTTTTGTATCAATTAAGGATATGAGAGCAGAAGCATTAGGAGTAAAAGATGTTGATATTTCTTCGAAGTTAAAAGCTATGAATGCTGTTGAAACGGTTCAACAAGCTATTGAAAAGGTTTCATCTCAAAGAAGTAGTTTAGGTGCTAACCAAAACCGTTTAGAGCATACAATCAACAACTTAGGTACAGCTTCTGAAAACCTAACAGCTGCAGAATCTCGAATCCGTGACGTTGATTATGCTTTAGCTGCCTAGGCAGCTAAAGTACAGTCGTCCTAGCTGGTAACGGCTAGAGAGTATGATCGGGTGAATTGCTGGAAAACCCTTAGAGCTTTTCTTACCACAACGTAGTTGGAAACGATAAGCGTGATGGTTTGAAAAAAGAAAAGATTGGGCAATCAGCAGCCAAGCTCCTGTCTCGAAAGAGTGGAGAAGGTTCAACGACTAGGATACACCATCTAAGGCTTTGCTATGATGATGAAATCCGTAGGTAAAACAATGTCCATCAGCATTGTGAATCCGAAGTGCCCGGCCCCTACTAGATTACTAGAGGGTGAAGATATAGTCTGGTCATTTGTGAAAGCAAATGTTCGCACGATGGCGAAAGAAATGATGGAGCAAACGAAGAATTCTATCCTCGCACAAGCAGCGCAAGCTATGCTGGCTCAATCCAATTCTAATCCACAAGGAGTTTTACAACTTCTTAGGTAAGAATTGGAAGGGCGTCTTATCTGGTAACGGGTAAGAGAATGACTGGGTGAATTGCTGGAACTTCCTAAAGCTTTATCAACCACAACGTAACTGGAAACGGTCAGCGTGACGGTGTAAAAATGATGAAGATGAAACAATGGATAATCAGCAGCCAAGCTCCTGTGAGGAAACTCTGGAGAAGGTTCAACGACTAGGATAAACCGTCTAAGGCATCTAGCTATGACGATGAAATCCGTAGGACAGCAATACTGTTCGAAGTGCCCAGCCCCTTGAAATTAAGGGTGAAGATATAGTCTATTCTATGACCGAAAGGCATAGCGGCAAAGCAAGCCAACCAACAACCACAAGGAGTATTACAACTTCTTCGTTAAATTATTTAAAAAAGTGGTCTTCTATTTTAGGAGGCCACTTTTTCTTAATTCTCTTGTCTTATATACAACTGACCAATAGGAACGATTTAGGTGATCGGCGATTTGTTGAATCGTATGTTTTTGTGTTTTTAATTTAATAAGAATTTTTATCTCTTCGGATGAATAAGGCTTTGATCGACTTGAACAAGAGGCAATTACTTTGTAATCGGGATACAATTGTTGGAACTTGTTAGTTTCCAACTGAAATCTTACTCCCCAATTTGTTTTATATTCCATTGTTCTGCAAGTTTTTGTAACTGGAGATATACTTTTTAAAAATTCATAGGTATCTTGAACGGAAGTAAATTTTAATATGAAGCCATATCCATCTTTTCTTTTGGATAGTTTGAAGTTAAATTTAAATACGTCTCTAATATGATTTTGTAGTAATAACAAATCATCGTGTTGATAGTTCTGTAAATATAGGTATATATGTGGGGTTAGATAAATAAGTCTTTTTCTGTGGTTTATCGTGGTGGTTATAGATAGAGTTCCATCATCCATATAGAGAATGGCTAGAAAATGAATATTTTTGCATAGTGGCAATAGCTGAACAGGTATTATTTTGTTGCCCTCTGCATTATAAAAATGTGGATAAAGCTTTGTAAATAATGGGTCAGACTTAGAACGCAATGTTTGGCTCTTGGGTGTAATGTAAAGCAAGTCAGGAAAGAAATCTTTTTTCCAATAGCGATAATCCTCTTGTGAAATGCCATAGTGCTCTCTGTAACTATTATTGATTCTCCTTGAGTTCCGGTAAAGCTTCGTAATCTCACCATCACCGATAATACTTGCAAACAAAACATTCTTTTGAATCTCTGAAAGGTAATCCCAAGGCAATTGCATGACCTCCTTTTCAGGAACGTATGTTCTATAATTGATATTATATCACATATTGAAGAATTTATGGGAAAGAAGAATTAGTTTCGGATATGGCAACTATTCTAAGTTCTGAAAGTAGATCCTGAAATTTATAAAGCCCCAACGATATGAAAAAAACCTTTAGTTTTAGCGCTTTAGTCCGATATAAACCTTATAGTCTATTTTTTTCAAAGGAGCTCAGCTATGCAAGTCATCATCGCAATACTAGCCATCATCATTCTTTTATCCTTATTTAAAAACAGAATCAACTCGCTCCACAACATGTCCCAAAATATGAGAATTGGCCTGTTTTCTTTCATATTGGGTATCATTTTTAGGTTTCTATCGATTTTAGCATTGGCCGGCAGTGATCCTTATGCGGATTCGCCTCCTTTTCTTTTTTCCGTTGCTTCGACGATCAGCGGGCTGGCGTTTTTTGTGGCGATCTCCTGCTTGATCATTGGCTTGTACAAATGGTTTTTTGTCAGGAATTAATTTTTACATACATGAATGACCACATGGAGGAGAGTCGTGATGAATCAACCACTTTGCCCTGATTGCGGGGCTCGATTAATTGATGACGCATCTGAAAATATCATAGAAAGAGAAGATGGCACGTTGGTCATTGATGCGTTTCCTGCTCTTGTTTGTGAACAGGGATGCGGCTATACAGAGCGAATTCAGGAGTTTCCCAAAATCATTGCCCAGCAGGATGAGGACCGCCTGCTACTGTTATACCCCGATGACCAGGGGAGGATTTTAGATTTGCGTGATCAGATCCTTCACCCGCCCATCCATTATCTTTCCATTCTCGGACGCGGTTATTGGGAGGATTACACCGGGAATCACGATGTTCAAACGCTGCTGGACCAAGTTTATGACAGCGAAGCTCCCAACTTATTTACATATGCGACGAGTGAATTGTCGCAGGATGCCTTTTTATGTTGGCTTCTTTCATGGAGTGAAAAGAAGTATCGATCCAGCCATCCATCTTTGCATCGTGTGGCAGTGGAGTTTGTTTCTACGATTTTCACCGCACACAACAGGACGATGCCAGAAATCGATACGCTGAAAATCATTCCTCAATTTAAGTCGCTCGATATATTGGCCATTGTCAATGAAACATACGCTATAATGATCGAGGACAAGACTTTTACAAAGAATCATTCCAACCAGTTGAACCGTTATCGCGATGCGGTAAAAAAGAAATATCCGGACCTAATCCAGCTTCCGATTTATTATAAAATCGCTGATCAAAGCAATTATCGATCCGTGGAAGCTGCCCAATACATCCCTTTTACCCGAAAAATGATGTTGGACGTACTGGAAAAAGGAAGAGGAATCAAAAACGCCATTTTCCTTGACTATTACTGGCATATACAGCGTTTGGAAAATGCTGTATCGGCTTACAGATTCACCCCCGTTACGAAATGGAATGCTCTTGCCTGGCAGGGGTTTTATCAAGAATTGCAAAAAGAACTCGGCGGGGATTGGGGCTATGTAGCCAATCCAAGAGGCGGATTTTGGGGATTCTGGTGGAAGCAAAACCCTAACAAAAAATATTATTACCAACTCGAACAGCGCAAACTTTGTGTGAAAGTAGTAGCAAAAGAAGAGGAAAATAAGCGGGAATTGCGGAATGAAATCATGAAAAAAATCTTGGAGAGATCAGCCGAAGAAGATCTTCATTTGAAAAAACCGGCCAGAGTGAGAAACGGCCGTACAATGACCGTTGCCGAAAGGCAGGATTACATCGTGACAAATGAGGCTGGGCTTGTGGATCTGGCATCAACGATTGCGGAATTGAAGAAGTTATAATGCAGCTAGGTTATGTTAATAACCAGCCTGTTCATAGTAGGTGATGTTTACATGTACTGTTTCCATTGTGGAACTCCAATCGAAAGGGAACAAAAATTTTGCTCTCGCTGCGGCACGGATCTCAGGCGGGGCCAATCGAGTCGCCTCCACAGGCCGCCGCATTAGATCAACAACCTGTTCGCTTGCAGGATCAAGTGAAAGGAACTTTTCTCCAGGCGACTGAAAAAGTCAATCAACTCGTGGGAGAAGAGGGAAGGATCGATGTTCATTTAAAAGAGGTATCTTCTTCCGTGTTTCAGAAGCATACGAAGGCAGAAGGAGATCTGCTTTTTATTTCCGGTACGCAGACGACGACGCCGAATGAGCGGGAAATCTCTACTACCTGGCCGAAACCATGGTTATTTTCGCGGGTGTTTATCTGGTGTGCCGTTACTTTCATTTTCTTATATATTTGTGCGGTGACGTTTGAGAATATCAATGCCATTCCTGGGTTAATCATGGTCGGTTCCTTTGCAGTTCCATTTTCATTGCTGATCCTGTTTTGGGAGATGAACGCCCCGAGGAATATCAGTATATATGAAGTGGCGAAAATGTTTTTTGTAGGCGGTGCTGCTTCACTTGTCACCACGATGTTCCTCTACTCCATTTTCCCTGTGTATCAGCTGGGCTTTAGTGATGCGGTCATTGTCGGGGTTGTGGAAGAAGTAGGGAAGCTGGCCATTATCATTTATTTTATTAAAACAAATAACCCGAAATATATTTTAAATGGATTGTTGATCGGTGCCACGATCGGGGCCGGCTTTGCTGCTTTTGAGTCAGCCGGTTATGCTTACAGATTTGGGTTGATGTATGGGGAAGACGCCATGATGTCGGTTATTTTTCTAAGAGGTTGGATGGCGATCGGCATCCATGTTGTCTGGAGTGCCATCGCAGGAGCAGCGCTTGTCTCTGTGAAAGGTATTCCTCCGCTCGCAAGCGACCATTTGCTGGATGCCAAGTTTTTAAAACTATTCGCCGTCTCGATCATTTTACATGCGGTCTGGGATATGCCATTATACATGTGGCACCATGCTAGCTCCAGGCGCCATCGGTGTAAGGATCAAGCCCAATTGCTGTGGTGGCTGAAAAGCTGCCTCATCAATATTCGTCTTGTGCTTGTCGCCGATAGGCGGGCGCCTTGCGCTTTTCTTTTAAAAAGGGGCTGTCTAAATAGCCCCTAAAATAAATCAGGAGGAGAAAACCGAATCGTTTTTCTCCTCCTGATTTTGCATTTGTGGGCTTTTTTCCTAAAAGCAGCTGGCGGATGCCCGCCACTTTC
>NZ_JBHUEO010000023.1:0-15486 GCF_042680885.1 Siminovitchia sediminis
GATTTTGTATGGAGCAACTTTATCACCGCCATATTTTGTTATTTTTATTTTAACAAATTAAAACGATGAAAGAACAAATATTATAAATAATTAAAAAGGCTGTCGAGGGTTTCTCGACAGCCTGAAAACCGCTGATGTTCAGCGGTTTTTTTGTTTTGAAAATGAACAGGCAAAAATACAGATGACAGGACGAAAGGTGCATCTTACAATAATTAAAGAATGGTAAATGAATCCAATGGCCATGCAAGCTATAACGGTCTTTTTTACTGGGTGATATGGGATGGAATCCTTGGCTGCACGGCCGAATCTCCCCATCTACAAAAAAGTAATAAATGTAAGATCAATAGGATACCAGGTTCGAATTTGGGAAAAAAATAGGGAAAAACAACGAAACTTCCTAGAATAACTGTATGAGCAGAAAAGGATGAGAGCATATTGTATAAGTCTTCCAGAACCAATCGATTCCTGCAAACAGTCAAAGAGAATGAAACAGATATAATTTTTATCTGTGATACGAACGGACGCATTACAATGGCCAATCCCGTCTGCCTACAGGTTATCGGGGACCATGAAGAAAATCTGATCGGCACATCTTTTCATTTGCTGTTTTCGGCAGATCAACAGGAAGATCTGTACGATATTCTCAAGCAGGCAGAGAAAGCAAAGGCCCGCCCGGTCAAAACAAAAGCTGATATAAAAACATTGCAAGGCGATTATGAGACATACGAATTTCACCTGCATTCCATAAATATTTCAGGTATACTCCATGGGATTTTATTTATAGGCAGAAAACTGAAACGTGGTCAACGGACAAGAGAATTACATAAGCCATCCAGGTTATTGGATAGAGAAGGATTTGAATATCAACTCGCTCAAAAATTAAACCGGGCGGATCGAACTCCAAATCATTTTTCTATAGTACTCATCCAAATCAACGGCCTTCACAAGGTCAAAGAAACCTTAGGAAAATCTGGAGATATGCAGGCTTTTGAAGAAATCAGAAAACGGCTGGAATCTGTACTTCCTAAACAGACGTGGATTGCAAGAATTTCAACCTATACTGCAGCAGTTTTGCTGGAAGAAATGAAAGAGCGGAAAGAGATCAAAAAAGTATGTGAACAGATCATTGAAACTATCCAAAAATCTATTTATGTGAGTGGACAAGAATTTTATCCTGCAGCTGCCATAGGCGTCTGCTGCTATCCAATAGCCGGTAACAGTCCACAGCAGCTTCTGAAAAACGGAAGGATTGCATTATACTATGCAAAAGCAGGTACCCACCAAAATATTGTGTTTCATACCGATCAGATGAATATGGAGATGGAGAAGCGGGCAGATCTGGAAAGGTGTTTACGAAGAGGGGTTGAAAATAACCAATTTTTTCTTGTGTATCAGCCCATTATTTACTCCTCCACAGGTCAAATGAAGGGGTGTGAAGCGTTAATTCGCTGGCGGCATCCGAAGTGGGGAATCGTTTCGCCAATGGACTTTATCCCCATAGCGGAAGAGACAGGATTGATTCAACCGCTGGGAAGATGGGTATTAAACAACGCCTGCCGGCAAGTCAAGGAGTGGCACAAAGCCGGATATTCCAGCATAAGTGTGTTTGTGAATGTATCAGCCTGTCAGCTGAACGATTCAAAATTTCTTGATTATGTAAAAGAGGCATTAAAAGAATCCGGCCTTAAAGCTCAGTATTTACATCTGGAACTTACGGAAAGCATCATGCTGGAACGTTCCGGGGAACTTGTGACGATGCTGAAGGAATTAAGAACCATGGGCGTGCGCCTTTCCATTGATGATTTCGGCACCGGCTTTTCTTCATTCAGTTATTTAAAAGATTTTCCTGTACATTCTTTAAAGATTGACCGATCCTTTATTCAGCATTTACATGGGGATTCCAAAGATCTGGCTATCGTCCATGCGATCCTGTCTATGGGACAGCGGATGGGTCTTCAAGTAGTGGCAGAAGGTGTTGAATCAAATCATCAAATGTCGATGCTTTCGGGAATGGGATGTGACTTTGTTCAGGGATATTTTATTCAAAAACCGCTGGAAGCAAGGCGATTTTCGTCCTGGCTGAAAAAAAGGGACAAAGATTCACAGAGATTACATTGACGAAGCACTGTTGAAAAGGCTAATCTTAAAGGCGTATTAGTATAGGGGAGGTTACGGAATTGAAAAAAAACCTGGTTTTCCTGCTTATTCCGTTTCTTCTTTTTTCATCTGCCTTTTCAGCCGGTGCCGATAAAAAAGAAGGACGTACGTGGGAAGATGAGATTATCTATTCACTCATGATTGACAGATTTAACAATGGTGACAATCAAAACGATGAAGGAGTCGACTTAACTGATCCCTCTCATGCATTCCAAGGCGGTGACTTTCGTGGAATTGAGAGAAAGCTGGACTATTTAAAAGACATGGGTTTCACAACGATCATGCTGTCACCAGTTTTCCAAAATGATGAAATGGGCTATCACGGTGAAAGGGTTATTGACTTTTATCAGACTGATCCGCATTTTGGTACTATTGAAGATTTACAATCTCTCGTAGAAGAAGCACATAGTAAAGATATGAAAGTTATGTTTGAGTTTGTAACTACACATATTGGGCCCAAGCATCCTTGGACAAGCGATCCTTCAAAAGAACATTGGTTAAAGGAAGCAGAGGACCAGGAAATTGAGTGGTTAGAAGGATTGCCGTTACTTGATCTGGAGAATGAGGAAGTACAGGATTATCTCATTGAAGCAGCATTATGGTGGATGGATGAAACCAATGTAGACGGTTTTTCCCTTTCGGGCATTGAACAGGCTCCACTGGAATTTTGGGAGAAGTTTTCTGCTGCTGTAAAAGAAAAGAATTCTTCCTTTTACTTGTCAGGTACCGTCATGGATGGAAAAAATGCGGATCTTTCAAAATATCAGGAAGCTGGGATTGATGGAGTCGTTGACACCCCTTTGTCGATGGAAGCAAGGGATGCATACTCCAATATTGATGTGTCTGCAGGAGCATTATTGGACAGATGGGAAAAGAATGTAGATTTGTATCCCAATCCCCAATCTTTGGCATTGCAATTTGACAGCAAATATTCGGTCAGGTATACAAAAGATATGGTAGAAAATAATCAATATCCCATTGCACGCTGGAAATCTGCATTATTCTATCTCTATACACAACCGGAAGTACCGATTGTTTTTTACGGAACAGAAATTGCTCTCAATGGTGATATGCCGCCAGATAACGTTCCATTAATGAATTTCCGTACAGATGAAGAATTCCTTGAATTTATAGGAAAAGTTGGAACCCTTAGGCAGGAAGAAAAAACACTGCGGCATGGGTCGATGGAACTTTTGCATGAAAAAGACGGAATGCTTGTCTTTAAAAGAGAATATGAGGGTGACACAATCGTTGTTGCTATAAATAATACGACACAAGATCAGACGGTCAGTGTTCCAGTCTCTAAATTGGAAGAGGGGAAGGAATTACGGGGAATGTTCGCCTCGGACTTAGTCAAAAGCAGCAACGGTGAATATAACATTGTAGTGGATAGAGAAATGATGGAGGTGTACAAGCTTGCAGACCAGACAGGCTTCAATCTTCCGTTCATATTCTCCATTCCTTTGGTATTTGTGGTTTTCGGAATCTTTATGTACCTTGCCTGGAAAAGAGGCAAAAAGCGAAATCCATATGAATAAAAACAAGAGCATTTAAAAAAAGACGGAGAAACCTTTATAGGTTCCTTCGTCTTTTTTTGATGGGGTCCTTGGTTTGTAAGGTTAAAAGTCATGTTTCTTCATCCACCATTATCCGGAACAAGGGAACCCGTGGGGTTTATAAACTGCCTCCCTGTTAAGGATAAAGGTAAATTTTGTCTCACCGTGAACTCAACCATACATTTTCCGGGTGGAGAGCCCGCAGCCGCTGGATCTTTAGCCGTTAAGAACTTCACCGCCGTTGACATGAATCATTTGCCCTGAGACATAGCTGGAATCGTTGGATGCCAAATACACATAAGCAGGTGCAAGTTCATAAGGCTGACCCGGTCTTTTCATTGGTTGGCTTGAACCAAATGTTTCAACATGATCAGAAGAAAAGGTAGATGGGATCAGCGGGGTCCAAATAGGTCCCGGTGCTACACCATTAACACGAATACCCTGTTCAGCCAAGTTCTCGGACAGAGATCGTGTAAACGATACGATCGCCCCTTTTGTTGCGGAATAATCAATTAATCCCGGACTGCCTTTATACGCAGTAATAGATGCGGTGTTAATGATACTGCTTCCTTTCTTTAAATGGGGAAGGACTGCTTTTGTCAAATAAAACATAGAAAAGACATTTGTTCTGAACGTTTTTTGCAGCTGTTCATCCGTTATGTTCAGCAAACTCTTTTGAGGATGCTGCTCTCCTGCATTATTTACCAGTATATCGATCTTTCCCAACTCTTGTATGACCCGGTCTACAACCTTCTGGCAATGCTTTTCATCACCGATGTCTCCTTTGATCAGGAGACACTTTTTGCCTTCCTCTTCTACAAGACTTTTTGTCTTCTCGGCATCAGCATCTTCTTTCAAATAACAAATTGCCACATCCGCTCCTTCTTTGGCAAAATAAACAGCTGTAGATTTTCCTATACCACTGTCCCCGCCGGTGATAATAGCGGTTTTTCCATTGAGCTTACCGCTCCCTTGATAATTTGGATCCACCGTTTTTGGAACAGGTATCATTTCCGACTCTACACCCGGCTGTTGATGCTGAACCTGTTTGGGCATGGTTTGCTTTTGACTATCACTCATGTATTTTCCCTCCTTAGGCAATCAAAAAAGTGAATGGGTACATGTATCATTTACCCATTCGCTTTTGAAATATTCCAGAGGGGATAAATCATCGATAGTTGATAAATTGGACGTCAATCGGCAAATCTGCGGAACGGATGGCTTGAATAATTTGCTGCAAGTCATCACGGTTTTTCCCTGTCACCCGGATTTGATCATCCTGGATCTGGCTTTTGACTTTTAGGCGGCTGTCTTTAATAATCGTATTGATTTTCTTCGCATTGTCCTTGTCAATTCCCTGTACAAGCTTTCCCCGTTGTCGTACTGTTCCACCAAGTGCACTTTCCACTTTTCCATATTGTATATTCTTCACAGGCACTTCACGTTTGATCAGTTTGCTCAAGAGTACATCCTTTACTTGGGAAAGTTTAAATTCATCGTCCGAAATAATAACCAGCTCGTCATTTTCCAGTGTAATCTGGCTCTTGCTGCCTTTAAAGTCGTAACGATTTTGGATTTCCTTCATTGCAATATTGATTGCATTTGATACTTCTGACAAGTCTACCTTGGATACAATATCAAAAGAATTTTCCTTTGCCATCATTTACCTCCGGACTATTTTTCTATCATTATAGGCTAACCAGGGTAAAGAGCCAAGTACAGGAATTTTAGATACATAAAAAAACGCGGCCCCATCCTGTAAATCAGGATGCAAGCCGCGTAACTTCATTTATAGATGATCTGTTTTTTTTAGAGTACTGTCGTTGGCCGGCTTTCCGATTTTCTTCCCGCAGTATATTTTTTACTTCACGATGAGCCTGGTTGTCCCTGGCTTTTTTATCATTGTCTGATGTATTATAGCGCATAAATGTAACTCCCTTCGGTCATTTTCTTTAGTATGTTCGAAAGGAGGATGAACTAATCATGATGAATGATTTACCGGTTCCTCTCATTGAAGAAAAAAACAGCCAGGGTACCAAGACCCGCATGGGAGGCAACGGTTGCCCCAATGAGTTTAATATAAAACTTTTTTGTTCCGAAACGCTCCTCAATCATCCCTTTTAATTCAAGAGCTGATTCTTCGTCATCACCATGGCTGATGCCAATCATCTGGTTCTCAAGATCGACACCGCGTTCTTCCATCGTATCGAGTATTTTTTTAAATAGCTTCTTTTTGCCTCGAATTTTCTCCAGTGGAACAAGTTTTCCTTCCTCGACATGGAGAAATGGTCTAATATTCAGCAATCCTCCGAAAAATGCGGACGATTTCGATAACCGGCCGCCTTTAGCCAGAAACTCCAAATCTCCTATTGTAAATAAATGCTCGATCCGTTTACAGCTTGCCTCCGCAAATCGAATGATTTCTTCCTTCGGTTCGTTGTTTTGGATCTTTTCGGCTACAGCCATAACAATCAGACCATATCCCAGTGAAACCGCCTTGGAATCTAGAACTGTGAGGTCAAGATCAGGAAATTCCTCTTTAACTTGTTCCTTTACCATGACAGCCGTTTGGTAGGTTCCGGAAAGACCTGAAGACATGGCTATGTATAATCCGCTTTGGCCGGATTTCGCAAGCTCAGTGAATAACTCATGGAGCTGTTGTGGAGAAGCTTGGGAAGTCTTGGGCGTTTTGCCGTTTCTGATGGCATCATATACCTGTTGCGGCTGGATATTCACCAGGTCTTTATATTCCTGGTCATCAATATGTACCTGAAGAGTGACGAGCTGTATCTGATGTTCTTCAAAAAAAGAAACCGGAAGGTCGCAGGCACTGTCAGCAAAAAGTTTCAGTGACATAAAATAACACCCCCTGTGAAAAGATAATTTAACACACTTTATCCTTTACTATTTCTTATAGTGTATCTGCTTTTATGAGAAACCTCAACGATAAATTGGTAGAAATGCGGGTGTTCATGATGAGTCATTATTCTATGTGGGAAGTATTTAAAAAACTGGCAGTTATTTTGGCCGGTGCAGGATTTACAGCTATTGCCATGAATTACTTTCTTATTCCGTCCAACGTATATGCCAGCGGATTTGCTGGTGCGGCACAGCTCTTATCAAGGATTATCAGTGAATTTACACCGTTGAATGTGTCCACCGGAACGTTGCTGCTTTTACTGAATATTCCTGTTGCAATTCTGGGCTGGGTAAAAGTAGGAAGATCTTTTACCGTGTACAGTTTTATTTCTGTAGCCGTTACGTCTTTGTTTCTTGAACTAATCCCCGTTCGGACCCAAACGGCTGATATTATGCTGTACGCTGTTTTTGGAGGAGTCATTACTGCGATAGAAATTGGAATTACGCTCAAGGTAGGGGCTTCTACCGGCGGCCTTGATATTATTTCCATGGTACTGTCCAGAATGAGTGATAAATCGGTAGGGACGTACTTCTTTCTATTGAATGCAGTCATTATTCTGACAGCGGGCGCGCTTTATGGATGGGATAAAGCATTATATACGCTGCTTTCGGTTTATGCATCCACAAGAGTCATTGATGCGATCCACACTCGCCACCAAAAAGTTACTGCTATGATTGTTACCAAAAAAGCAAAAGAACTTAAACAAGCTATTCATCAAAGGCTTGTCAGAGGGATGACCATTCTCCCTGCTAAAGGAGCTTTTTCCAATCAAGAAAAAGACATGCTCATGATAGTGATTACCCGCTATGAATTATATGAACTCGAGCATATCATCAAAAAGACTGATCCGGATGCCTTCACCAATATTGTAGAAACAGCTGCTGTTTTTGGCCTCTTCCGAAAAGATTAAATAGGGAGCAGAGCTCCCTATTTAATCGGTTGCTACAAACTGTCCAGCTGTTTTTGCAGACGCCTCAATTGCCGCTGTTGTGCCAAAGTGGAATTGGCATAGGCCGACGAAAGTGAATTTTTCGCTATATCAACAGCTTCCGCGGACGGGTTTTCCATCGCCTGCTCAACAAAATGTCTTGCTTCTTGAAACAGTTTGTTCTTGCCCATCTGATCACCCTCCAAACGATGTGTTTCCTATAGAGTCCACTTTTTTCTTTTCAACTTCGTCAAATGTGGATCGATATGGAAAACGTTGTGCATGCTGTTCAACAGAATTTTTTCCCTGATACGTAAAACGCCTGGATTTACTGTTTTTTGCCATCATCACACCGCCTCTGTTTGGTTGGGGAGAACGCTTAAGGCGTTCAATGATTATTGTAGGCAGATGAGTGAAAAAAAAAGCGGGGAATTAATGACAGAATGAAAATCATTGATAAGAAAAAGAAAGGAATGATACGATAATAATACATGTTCAGCAGAAGGAGAGAGTCCCTTGATTGAAATTCATAATGAAACGATTAAAAATGTTCCTGTTCTCCATGTTGTCAAAGAGGGCTGTAAAGAAAAACAACTTCCGGCTGTCTTCTTTCTGCATGGGATCACGTCTGCCAAAGAGCATAACCTTCATTTTGGGTATCTTTTGGCAGAAAAGGGTTTTCGTGTGATTTTGCCTGACGCAAACCTGCATGGAGCACGCAGTGACGGCAGGAAACCAGACCAATTGATTTTAGCTTTTTGGGACATTGTCCTTCAGTCGATCAAAGAAATGGGTGAAATAAAAGAGGAGCTGGCCAGGACACAACTGATCAGCAGTCAAATTGGTGTTGTCGGTACATCTATGGGCAGCATTACCATGTTTGGAGCTCTTACTCAATATGAATGGATTAAGGCGGCTGTTTCATTGATGGGAAGTCCCAACTATGAAAAATTTGCACGTGAGCAGACTGCAGCTTTGATAAGAGCAGGTCTTACCATTCCGTATTCCGAGCAGGAAATGGAAGAAATCTATGCTAATCTTCGTTCATATGATATCAGTGCCCGGCCTGAAATGCTGGCTGGAAGGCCGCTTTTTCTTTGGCATGGAAAACTGGATCAGGTTGTACCGTTTCAGCCCACTTTTGATTTTTATGAAAAAATTAAGCCGGATTATAAAAAATATCCGGAACATCTCTATTTTCTCGCAGATGAACAGGCACAGCATAAAGTAACGCGGGAAGCATTGCTGAAAACAGTGGATTGGTTCAGTAAATATTTATGATTGAAAACATATCAGTTTGAATTCACAAGGAATTTGGTATGATAAGAATGAGTAAGCCATTTGAAAGGAGTGGGGATCAATGGATGAGGCATTGAAAGAAAATATGTACGGTGCGTTGGAACAAGTGATCGATCCAGAGCTTGGTATAGATATTGTGAATCTTGGGCTTGTTTATGATGTAGACCTCGATGAAAATGGCCTGGCCAAAGTAACGATGACGCTGACATCCATCGGCTGTCCTCTGGGCCCGGTAATTGTGGACCAGGTGAATGCAGCATTGGCGGATATTCCGGAAGTCAAAGAAGTGGATGTCAATATTGTTTGGGATCCGCCGTGGTCCAAGGACAAAATGTCACGGTATGCAAAAATTGCACTTGGTGTGACTTAATAGAAAGGCAGGAGCGCCTGGTTATTGCCGGGTGCTGTAACTGGACAAGTAAAAATTCACAACCGTTTTGCCATTCTGCTGAATGGAAATGATATGAGCGAAGCTCCTTTGGCAGCTTCGCTTTTTCCTGTGAAAAGGGGAGCGGATAAGGAGGAATTACATGGATCTTAGTAAAATGACTATGTCAGTACAAGAAGCTTTTGCTGAAGCCCAGCAATTGGCAAGAAACCTTCATCATCCTGAACTGGATATTCCGCATGTTTGGAAGGCACTGGTCGATCGGGGAGAAAGCCTGCTGTCGACCTTATACGAGCGGTTGGGAATCACAAAAAACCAGATTCAACTGGAACTGGATAAAATGTTGGAGCAAAAGCCTCAAGTAACAGGTGAAGGGGTTCAGGGAGGACAATATGTAAGCAATTCTTTATCCTCGCTCATTACCAAGGCAGAAGAAGAAATGAGAGAATTTGAGGATCAATACTTATCTGTAGAGCATTTTGCTCTTGCTATTATGGAAATGCCAAATTCTGGAGTGACCCGCTATCTTTCCGACCTTGGTTTGACGAAAAAAAATATCAGGAACGAAATAAATAAAATCAGAGGGGGACGGAAAGTGGAAACACAAAACCCGGAAGCCACTTATGAAGTCTTGAAAAAATATGGGCGCGATCTTGTGGCTGAAGTGAGATCGGGAAAATTGGATCCGGTGATCGGCCGTGATCAGGAAATCAGAAATGTGATTCGAATACTTTCTCGGAAAACAAAAAACAACCCGGTGCTGATTGGTGAGCCGGGTGTCGGAAAAACAGCTATTGTCGAAGGCCTTGCCCAAAGAATTGTAAGAAAAGATGTTCCGGAAGGATTGAGGAACAAAACCATTTATGCTCTGGATATGGGCTCACTCATAGCAGGTGCAAAATTCCGGGGGGAATTTGAAGAGCGCCTTAAAGCTGTATTGCAGGAAGTGAAAAAAAGCGAAGGCGAAATTTTACTGTTTATTGATGAACTCCATACAATTGTCGGTGCCGGTAAAGCAGAAGGCTCCATGGATGCGGGGAATATGCTGAAACCCATGCTCGCCAGGGGAGAATTGCATTGCATCGGGGCAACAACGCTAGATGAATACCGACAGTATATTGAGAAGGATGCTGCTTTGGAGAGGCGTTTTCAAAAAGTCCTGGTACCCGAGCCTACGATGGAAGATACGATCTCTATTCTGCGCGGTCTGAAGGAGCGGTTTGAAATCCATCATGGCGTTAATATTCATGACCGGGCTCTGGTGGCAGCTTCAACGTTGTCCGACCGTTATATTACAGATCGTTATTTACCGGACAAGGCCATTGATGTGATAGATGAAGCCTGTGCCAATATTCGCGTAGAAATCGATTCGATGCCCAGTGAATTGGATGAAATTACCCGAAAGGTCATGCAGCTTGAAATTGAGGAAGCTGCTCTTGGAAAAGAGGAAGATGAGGCAAGCAAAGAACGATTGGAGCTATTGCAAAAAGACCTGGCTGATTTTAAAGAGAAAGCAAATGAGATGAAGGCCAAATGGGAGCAGGAAAAAAAGGAAATCTCCTATATACAGGAAAAAAGGGAAGAACTGGATAAGCTTCGTCGAGAGCTTGAAGAGGCAGAAAATGAATATGATCTGAATCGGGCGGCAGAACTTCGCCATGGCCGCATTCCGGCCTTAGAAAAAGAGCTCAAGGAGTTGGAAAGCCAGGAACGGAACGAATCCAGACTAGTCAAAGAAGAAGTAACGGAGGATGAAGTCGCCGAAGTCATTTCAAGATGGACAGGTATCCCTATAACAAAACTGATGGAAGGCGAAAGAGAAAAACTCCTGCGGCTTGAAAGCATCCTGCATGAGCGTGTGATTGGCCAGGATGAGGCAGTAGAGCTTGTCAGCAATGCGGTTTTGCGGGCTAGAGCCGGTATTAAAGACCCCAACCGTCCCATCGGTTCATTTATTTTTCTTGGTCCAACAGGTGTCGGGAAGACGGAATTGGCCAAAGCACTGGCCGCTACGCTGTTTGATAGTGAAGAACAAATGATTCGATTGGATATGTCCGAATATATGGAAAAGCATGCGGTGTCCCGGTTGATTGGAGCGCCTCCGGGATATGTTGGTTATGAGGAAGGCGGTCAATTGACAGAAGCTGTTAGAAGAAAGCCGTATTCTGTGATTTTGCTGGACGAGATAGAAAAAGCCCACCCCGAGGTATTTAATATCCTGCTTCAAGTTCTGGATGATGGCAGAGTTACTGATTCGCAAGGCAGACGGATTGATTTTAAAAATACAGTCATTATTATGACATCTAATATCGGTTCCGCGTTTCTATTGGAAAGAGAGCAAAACGAAGACCAGATTGACGAAGAAACGAAAGATGCTGTTCTTGGTCAGCTGAGGTCGTCTTTCAGACCGGAATTCTTAAACAGAATTGATGATATTATTCTGTTTAAACCTCTAAGTATGGAAAACATCAAAGGCATTGTCTCAAAGCTTGCCAAGGAACTGCAGGCAAGACTCCAGGACCAGCATATCCAACTGGAAATGACAGAAGCTGCAAGAGAGTATATTGCACGTGAAGCCTATGATCCGGTTTACGGAGCAAGGCCGTTAAAGAGGTATTTGCAAAGCAATATTGAAACACGCCTTGCGAAGGAAATCATATCAGGGCATGTCCACCCTTTTGATACAGTTGTTGTCGCATACGAAAATGAAGAATTAATCATTCGCATAAAGAATTGAAACATTCATTGGATGAGCAGGGCGCCTGCCGATTTTATAAATAAAAAATAACTCGCCGTTTGAGGGCGAGTTATTGTTCTTCTGCGGGCTGTTCAGGTATAAAAGCAGAAACGATCATGACTAAGATGAAAGCAATAATTCCCAATATGGTTGCCGTACCAAAATCATAGGATGCTCCAAGCATGGATCCAGCAACATACATTAACATGTGAACGAGAATCAGTGTCCAAAAAAGGGTTGCCAAGTATCTCAATATTTTCACTCCATTCAAAAGCTTCACTATTTATTCTATCAATCATCGATTATCCACCAAGATATTATAGCATAAGTTTCTCATATGATACAATTACTCATTTTTTAAGGAGAAAAAGAGTTCAGGCATTCGGAACATGCATACGATGAAGTAGTAAATAAAATAAGGGGGTTGCGGCCATGAAATCAGCGGTTATATTTGGTGCCAGGCAGCGCATGGGTTTTGAATTATGTTCCAGGCTTCTGGATAACGGATATAAAGTATATGGTATCGACCATCGGCTGTGGATAACCGAAGAGCAGGAAGATCATTGGCTTATGATCGCCAGAAATGCAAATTTGGGGTATTTTGAGTTAACCGGAGTTGAAGACATAGATCACTGTCTTCCGGAGAATGAGGAATGTCTTTATATATTACCTGCAGTTGACTATTACGAGGGGCAAAATGAAGGCGTTCAAAATCAATTTATTTTATCGCTGGAAAGAATGAGGAACCTCAATATCCGTTCTCCTTTTTTCTTGGTAATACAGCCTCCCGCAACTCATCGGAACCACGCTCCTTTCTCATTATCCCTGAAAAAGTGGGCAGACTCTATGGATAAGCTGGAGGAATATTATCTATCCCCATCTGTATATCGAGATGAGGAACAGGATTTCCTTCGAGTGGCAGATGTAGGAAAAGCGGCAGAAAAAGTAGTCGAATTCATTCAAAACAAAAACTTGATGGAAATAAAATAATGTGACAGATTTCCCGGCAAATGTTATAATTAGTACCAAGTCTTAATATAAGATAACAATCTCTTTGTGGATATATAACGGAAAGAAGGGAATTTTCCATGAACGCAGGAATTATAGGAGTAGGAAAGTACATACCCGAACGGGTAATGACCAATCATGAACTGGAAACGATGATGGACACTTCTGATGAGTGGATTCGTACCCGTACTGGTATTGAAGAAAGAAGAATTGCATCGGATGATGTGGATACGTCAGATATGGGATATGAAGCAGCGAAACAGGCTCTTGACGATGCGGGTATCAGGCCTGAGGAGGTGGATATGATCCTGGTGGCAACAGTCACTCCGGATTATTCTTTTCCGTCTGTTGCGTGTATGCTTCAGGCAAAACTGGGCTGTACGCATGCATCTGCCATGGATGTCAGCGCTGCTTGTGCAGGGTTTATGTACGCTGTATCAACAGCAAAACAGTTTATCGAAACGCAAAGCTGCAAGCATATTTTAGTTGTAGGGGTAGAGAAGCTGTCTAAGATTACCGATTGGTCTGATAGAAATACGGCCGTTCTTTTCGGGGATGGTGCCGGCGCTGTAGTCATGGGGCCGGTTTCAGAAGGACGCGGTGTACTCTCCTTTGAACTGGGAGCAGATGGTACAGGAGGCAAGCATCTTTACCATGATCAATATATTCAAATGAATGGCCGGGAAGTTTTTAAGTTTGCGGTAAGACAGATGGGTGAGTCATCTGTTAAAGTATTAGAGAAAGCAGGACTGACAAAAAATGATGTAGACTTGCTGATTCCTCATCAGGCTAACATTCGTATTATGGAAGCAGCAAGACAAAGGCTGGAATTGCCCGAGGAAAAAATGTCCAAAATGATTCACAAATATGGCAATACATCTTCCGCGTCCATTCCAATGGTCATCGCCGACGAAGTGGAAGCAGGAAGAATTAAGGACGATGATTTAGTGGTTATGGTTGGTTTTGGCGGCGGCCTAACTTGGGGGGCCATTGCCATCAGATGGGGACGGTAAGAAAAAAATAGTCTTCTCAAGAGTGCATGAAGGAGATGAGAAAAAATTGAAGAGAAGAGTTGTAGTAACAGGATTAGGCACTGTCTCACCCGTTGGAAATGATGTGGAATCCACGTGGAAAGGGATTTTATCGGGGACATCGGGAATTGGACCGATGACAAGGTTGGATCCTGACAATTATTCAGCTAAGGTAGCTGCTGAAGTGAAAGATTTTAACATAGAAGATTATATTGAAAGAAAAGACGCCCGCAAGATGGACCGATTTACCCATTATGCGCTGGCATCAGCATTAATGGCTGTAAAGGATGCAGGACTGAAGATCGACGACAGCAATGCAGAACGCATAGGTGTATGGATCGGTTCAGGCATAGGCGGAATGGAGACACTCGAAAAGCAATTTGAAGTCTTTCAAAAAAGAGGTTACCGCCGTGTAAGTCCGTTTTTCGTTCCAATGATGATTCCGGATATGGCCACGGGACAAGTATCCATTTATTTGGGTGCAAAAGGGGTCAATGCCTGTACCGTGACAGCCTGCGCAACAGGTACAAATTCCATTGGAGATGCCTTTAAGGTCATCCAGCGCGGTGATGCCGATGCTATGATAGCCGGCGGCACTGAAGCTCCTATTACTCAAATGTCCGTTGCAGGTTTTTGTGCGAACACCGCACTTTCAACAAATCCCGATCCGGAGACAGCGAGCAGACCGTTTGATTTGAACCGGGACGGTTTTGTCATCGGAGAGGGGGCAGGTATCGTTGTATTAGAGGACCTGGAGCATGCATTAAAACGCGGTGCCAACATTTATGCAGAAATTGTCGGTTATGGCTCAACGGGTGATGCCTACCATATTACTGCTCCGGCTCCTGGAGGCGAGGGCGGTGCACGCGCAATGAAAATGGCCTTGGATGATGCCGGGATGGCTCCTGAAGACATTGATTATATTAATGCTCATGGTACAAGCACACCGTACAACGATAAGTATGAGACAATGGCTGTCAAAGAAGTTTTCGGAGACCATGCATACAAACTGGCGATGAGTTCTACCAAATCAATGACAGGACACCTTCTCGGCGCTGCTGGCGGGGTGGAGGCAATCTTCTCTGTTTTAGCTATCAGGGATGGAATCCTTCCGCCGACGACCAATTATGAAACAGCTGATCCTGACTGTGACCTGGACTATGTGCAAAATGAAGCCCGCAAACAGGAGGTTCAGGCTGTTATCAGTAATTCGCTCGGATTTGGCGGACATAACGCCACCATCGCATTTAAAAAATTTAGTTCTTAATATATAAAAATACAGTCCGGAATTGAGGGCTGTATTTTTTTTCACTTTCTTATTTTTTACCCGTACGATAGGAGGTAATGTCAAAAGTTCTATGAAAACTCACTAGATTTCTATCAGTGGTTGGGTGGTTAACTCACGCAATCGCCCTTGACAAACACGCCAATGGTTTAGGTTGTGAATAACAAGGGCGAAGGG
>NZ_JBHUEO010000024.1:0-10058 GCF_042680885.1 Siminovitchia sediminis
ACACTATGGTGGCTGTTTCTTTGTTTTGACATCATTCACTTACCTCCGGGAAAATTGCGTTATGTCGTATTTCAGTATAAACCATGTGTCCATTATAAGGGGGTCAACCACAGGCACGCCCCGGAAATTGTCGAATACACAAGCTAAGGAGTTACAGGGTGAGCTGACTTTACAGGCATCCAACTTGAGGTAAGAGATTCCCCATTTATACAACGTGTATAAAAAGATTCCACACATTATGATGGATTGGATAATGAAATCGCTATCAATTCTTTGTTAAGCTTTATCTATCATATTTGGTCATGATGATAGGTTAATTGTAGAGGTTTCGATGTCTAAGCAACTTTAAAAAAGGGTGTTGTATAAATGGGACAATTTTTTGAGAGTTTGGTTTCGACTTTTAGCGGATTTACGAATGCCGCGTTGGTTACTTTGCAGATTACAGTTGTTTCTCTTATCTTGGCAAGTGTCATTGGTTTGTTCGTGGCATTGATGAAACTGTCGAATAAAAAAATTCTTTCTGGGATTGCGAATTTGTATATTGGGATTATTCGCGGGACCCCGCTGATTGTACAAATTATGTGGTTGTATTTTGGGATTACACAAGTTGTTGTATTATCTGCATTCTGGGCAGGAGCTATCGCTCTTGCCATTCATAGCGGGGCCTATATAGCAGAGATTTTTAGGGGAGCCATCCAATCGATTGATAAAGGCCAAATGGAAGCAGCGGAAGCTCTGGGTATGACAAAAAAGCAGTCGATGAGAAGGATTATTTTCCCTCAGGCGTTCAAACGTTCGATCCCTGCGCTTGGAAACCAATTTATTATTGGCCTTAAAGACTCTTCGCTTGTAGCTTTCATTGGAATTACAGAGATATTTAACCTTTCCATGAGTCAGGCAGCCGCCACATTCAGACAGCTGGAATTCTATACAATAGCAGGAATCTATTATTTGATATTAATTGTTATTTTCACCATGATCACGAACAAAATTGAAAAACGGTTGGACACAGGGAGAGTATGAATATGATAAAGGTCAAAAATTTGCATAAGTACTTCAATGATTTACATGTATTAAAAGGAATAGATTTAGAGGTTAAGAGTCAGGAAGTTGTCGTCATATTGGGGGCAAGCGGATCGGGTAAAAGCACTCTCCTGCGTTGCCTGAATTATCTGGAAGAAAAAGATGACGGGGAAATTTGGTTTGAAGAAACAATGGTGGACCCGTCAAGTATTAAACTGAATAAGGTAAGAGAAGATATTGGAATGGTGTTTCAGCACTTCAATTTGTTTCCACATAAAACGGTGATTGAAAATATCATTGAGGCGCCTATTATTGTCCGAAGGATGGAAAGAGAAAAAGCGATTCAGCAAGGGATGGAGCTATTGAAGAAGGTGGGGCTAGATGACAAGGCACATGTGTATCCCGATAAGTTGTCCGGTGGACAGAAGCAAAGGGTTGCGATAGCCCGTGCTTTGGCCATGAACCCTCGTGTCCTGTTATTTGATGAACCAACATCAGCATTGGACCCGGAGTTGGTTGGAGAAGTATTAAATGTAATGAAGGAACTTGCCCAGGAAGGCATGACGATGGTAGTAGTTACGCATGAAATGGGGTTTGCACGTGAGGTGGCTGATAGAATTGTATTTTTGGATAAAGGCGTAATCGCTGAAGAAAGCCCACCTGAACAGTTTTTTACAAGTCCACAAACCGAGAAAGCCAGACAGTTTTTAGGAAAAGTATTATAAAAATAGGGGGTAATCAGTTTGAAAAAGTCGATTTACTTCATGTTCATGGGGTTCATTTTAATGAGTTTTTTGGCAGCATGCGGATCAGCAGACAGCGAAATGGCAGCCGGCGGGGAGGAAAAAGAGGATTTTGTTTTCGCATCAAGTGGTCTGTATCCTCCGTTTAACTATACGGATAATAATGAGCTGGTTGGTTTTGATGTGGAAGTTGGTACAGCAATTGCAGAAGAGCTTGGGATGAATCCGAAGCCAGTGACGAATCCTTGGCAAACAATTATCGCTGCATTGCAGGCGGACAAGTTTGATGCCATCATCGGAAGTATGGCAATTACGGATGAAAGATTAAAGGAAGTCAATTTTACAGATCCTTACTATGAGTCAGGGGCACAAATTTTCGTAAGTGAAGACAATGATTCTATTAAAAGCGAAGAAGATTTGAAAGGCAAAACTATCGGCGTTGTAGTATCAAGTACTTTTGAAGAAAATGCAAAAGAATATACCGACGATGTAAAAACTTATGACAGTGACGTTACTGCGCTTCAGGATTTGTTGGTAAAAGGGCGTTTGGATGCAGTGTTGACAGACCAGCTCGTTGGAATGTATGCCATCAATGAAAACGACTTGAAAATCAAGCAAGTCGGCGAGCCGATCTACCTGGATCAAATGGGAATTGCCATTAAAAAAGATAATGAAAAACTCTTGGAAGACGTAAACGAAGCATTAAACACCATCATTGAAAATGGAACTTACGGTAAAATCAGTGAGAAGTATTTTGGAGAGGATATTTCTAAATAGAGATGAAAAAGAACCATCATAAAATGCACCTCCGAATTTTGGACACAGTCTACAATTCGGAGATGCTTCTCTTATGGACGGCCGCTTTATCACGGCTCTTTTTTTAATACATGGACAAGTTTAAATGCCATTACGGCCAGCTGCAATTTCAGAAGATCCTCTGTCGACTTAATGTTCAGCCCTGTTCTGCTCTCGATCTGATTTAGTCTGTACCTTAATGTATGGCGGTGAATATACAGTTCCTCCGCTGCTTGTTGGATACTTTGATTATTTCTAAAATAGCTGTCCAGTGTCTCTATCAAGTCAAGCTCTTTATTATTTTTACTGAGTATACCGCTTATATGCTGCTTATAAACAGATGTTAGATCTATTCCTGCCCTATCCATATCCAGTAACAAATCGTACATTCCCAAATCATTGTAATGGACAATACTGTTATTACTGATGAGCTCGCTCAATTTTACGGCATAATGGGCTTCACGGGCGCTTTTTCCTAAATCATCCACCCTATCGTAATGTTTTCCAATCCCAATGATTAAATCGACCTTTGGAAAATAGTAAGTCCAGTTTTTTAATAGATCCTTTGCAAGATTTGTGCAATGTTTATATTTTTCATCAGACGTTTCTCCTGGTACATTCGTCAAAAAGATGACGGAGCTTAATTTTGTTTGAATTAAATACTGCTTATTATTTTGTTCTAGAATCTTACAAGTTAACTGATAAAGTCTGTCTATTAAATTGACATCAATGTCTTTGGGATGCTTAAAAGTCAAGTGAAAAACGGATTGATTTAAAGACAGGTCATAATCAAGCTTTAGCGCCTGGTCCATAATGATTCTATCATTTATATAATTCTTGTTAAAAATATCCTCAAGAAAATTACTTTGAATGCGTAATTGTGTTTCTTCGATTGCCTGCTTTTTTAAAAATTCCATTGCATAGATCGGCGCTGCCTGTTCCAGCGTAATATCATCAAGCTCCTGCCAATGTTCGACCGGCTTTGTCATGACGATCCAACCGTAACAGGATTTCTTTGCAATAATTGGGTAAACAGTGGAAACGTGTTGTGCAAAAGTAAAATTTACCTTAGACTCTCGCTTTAAGCTGGTTAACAGGTGATTTGAGATATCAAGTTGATGATCGTCCGTGCGAACCATCGTTTTATTAACTGTTATATCACCGTTTTGATGAAAATCATGATTTGTATAGATTATTTCATAAAATTGGTTGTAGACAATAATATTTGCGTCCGTTAATTGTGCCAGCCTCTCGGTAACCTTCGTCAGGCTCTGGTCATTTAATATGAGGTTTGTTAACTCCCTATGTGTGTTTTCAGACTGCTCCAGTAAGTGCATTTGGTTATTGACGATTTGTTCCAGCATCGCTTTCGTAATTTCTGAAAAGTTAATGTCAGTTGGAATTTCGATTAAGGGCAGATCATTTTCATTGGCTAATTCAATAAAACTGGATGGGATTTCCTTCATGTAAAAGCTCGTATAAATGGCGATTCCCGACAGAAGTTTGGATTTTAACAGCTGATGGAATACTTCAAGCTGTTCCTCGTTTTCCGATAATCCGAATCCAGTCGTAATTAAAAATTCCCCCGGCTGCAGACGGCCGATGTCTTCAAGAACTTCTACGATGGTTACCCATTTTATACTATTATTTATTCCTTTATGACCCGCTACTAATTTTGTTTTTTTCATAATTGGCAGTTGAAGTGCCTTTTGTATACTGATAGCTATTTCGTACACCCCCTACTTGTCTCTGTTTTATACACAGAGTACAATGAACGCTTGTGATTTTTGCATTTTAGTCGAATAGATTGGCATCATTGGCTCGGATATAATTTTACTAGTACATATATTATCAAGTATATCAGAGTAAACGCTTACTAACATGGTAATATATGTGAACTTTATTCCGGTATTGGGGTGTATTTCAGTGACAAGATCGTTTCTTATAAAACCTGTTTTAGGTCAAAAATATCCTTGCGTCACGCATGGCAATGGCATTTATTTATTTGATAAACAAGGCAAACAATACATTGACGGATCTTCCGGTGCTGTAACTGCAAGCATTGGACACGGTGTACAAGAAATCATCGATGCTATGGCAGAACAAGCAAAGAAGGTATCCTTCGTATACCGATCGCAGTTTACAACGGAGGCGGCTGAACAGTTGGCTAAAAAACTCAGTGAAATAGCCCCTGGAGACTTAAATTGGTCTTTCTTTGTGAACAGCGGATCTGAAGCGACTGAAACAGCCATGAAAATCGCGATTCAGTACTGGCAGGAAAAAGGAATAACAACAAAAAATAAAATCATCTCAAGAAGAATGAGCTACCACGGAATTACGATGGGGGCGCTATCCATGTCCGGCCATGTCCAGCGCCGGTCTCGTTTTGAGCCCATGCTGGAAAACTACCCGTCTGTCTCAGCTCCTTACTATTATCGGGATGCCGGCAATCTAACAATAGAGGAATGTGATGATTTCTATGCACAAGAACTGGAGACAGAAATATTGAGAGTCGGTAAAGACAATATTGCCGCATTTATTGCGGAACCAATGATTGGCGCGGCAGGAGGGGCTTTAACCCCTTCGGAGCAGTATTTCCAAAAAATGAAAGCTGTCTGTGATCGGTATGACATACTATTTATTGCCGATGAGGTCATGACGGGAATAGGCAGAACCGGAAAAATGTTTGCCATGGAGCACTTTGGTGTGATCCCTGACATTATAGCGACTGGAAAAGGAATGAGTGCCGGCTATACGCCGATGGCTGCCACCATTGTAAGTGAACGAGTGATGGAGGCGATGTTCAGTGGCAGCAAGGTGGTTATGAGTGGCCATACTTTCAGCGCCAATCCGCAATCTGCCGCAATATCGCTTGCAGTATTGCACTATATAGAGAAGTATAACCTCGTTGAAAATTCCGCTGAGATGGGAGCTTATCTAAAAGGGAAAATTTGTGAGTTAGCGGAAAAAAGTGAAATCATCGGCGATGTTCGGGGAAAAGGGTTATTTTTAGGTATTGAGTTTGTAGAAGATCAATTAACGAAGACATCCTTTTCACGTGAATTAGATGTCACCAGCAGGATTGTCAATGCCAATTTTGAAGAGGGCCTTCTCGTCTATCCGGCAAATGCAGGACAAGACGGATTAACCGGCGATGCAATCATCTTATCCCCGCCCCTTACGATTACAAAGGAAGAAGTGGATGAAGTTGTAAGAAGGTTTTCCGTGGCCCTTGAGAAAGTGGAAAAAGAACTGTCAGGAGAATTGACAAGGAACTGAATTCGGAGATTAGGAAGTTTGGGTATGTGCCCATGTATAGAAAAATGGTTAATCATTTCTATAGTTTGAGTAAATGAATTGCAGATTCTAAATGTTTTGGACGCACGGCAATATCTAAAGCAACAGGACGGTTGAAAACCTATTTAAAAACAAAAGTGGAGGGGTGTTGACGATGACAAAGGTACAATCTGTAAAAGAAGCGCTTAGGTGTTTGAAAAGCGGTTCCTCTCTAATGGTTGGCGGCTTTGGTGGGATTGGCAACCCGCCAACTTTAATTCATGCCATCTTGGAGAGCGGCATTGATAATTTAACGATAATCTGCAATGATGCGGGATTTCCGCATGTAGGAATCGGCCGGCTTATAACGGCCGGAAGGGCTAAGAAGCTTATCGCATCACATATTGGATCGAACCCGAATGCGGGCAGGTTCATGCAAGAAGAAAAATTAGATATTGAGTTTTCGCCGCAAGGTACGCTGGTTGAGCGGATTCGTGCCGGCGGTGTAGGCCTCGGCGGGATTTTAACGGATATTGGCGTGGATGGTCTGGTTGCTGAAGGCAAGGAAACAGTCATTGTTAACGGGATGACTTTTCTGATTGAAACTCCTTTAACTGCAGATGTAGCTATCGTCTACGCGAAGAAAGCTGACGAGTTTGGGAATTTAATTTTTGATAAAAGTGCAAGGAATACAAATCCTTTGGTGGCTATGGCAGGAACGGTCACGATTGCGGAAGCTGATGAAATTGTCCCTGTTGGAGAGCTGGACCCGGAGGAGATTGTGACACCGGGTGCCTTTGTGGACATTGTAGTAAAAAGTGAAGGAGTGAACTGGGAATGGGCATGGGAGTAAGTGTGCGTGAAGAGATTGCCAAGAGAGCAGCTGAAGAGATCAAAGATGGTATGATCGTCAATCTTGGCATTGGGATTCCTACTTTGGTCGCAAATTATATCCCCTCTGATATAAACGTCATGTTTCATGCTGAAAACGGCGTTCTGGGTACGGGGCCGGCTCCGAATAAAGGTGAGGAAGATGCCAATTTATGCAATGCCGGCGGTATTCCGATGACTGTCGTGCCTGGTGCGTCCTACTTTGACAGCACGTACGCATTCGGGATTATCAGACGCGGGTTGTTGGACATTACCATTTTAGGTGCATTTGAAGTCAGTGAAAAGGGTGATTTAGCGAACTGGATTGTTCCGGGAAAAATTGTGTCAGGAATGGGCGGGGCGGTTGATTTGGCACAAAAAGCAAAAAAGGTAATTGTGCTGATGAATCATACAGATAAACATGGAAATCCAAAAATTGTGACTGAATGTACGCTCCCGTTAACAGCGGAGAAATGTGTGAATCTGATCATTACAGACATGGCTGTCATCGAAGTAACGGATCTTGGATTGGTTTTAAAAGAGGTGAAAGATCCATACACCGTTGAAGATGTGATCCATGCCACAGGTGCGAAGCTACATGTTACCGAAAGTGTAAAATAAGGTTTGGCGTTATTGTATAAAACATGTCAAGGAAATGAAGCGGAGAAATCATTGAGCTCATAATATCGAAATCCACTCGTTAATGGCGGAACAACAGCGGGTGATCATTGTAGGGGGTTTTACCGTGCAGGATGCAGTTATTGTAGCTGGCGTACGAACAGCAGTAGGTGCTTTTGGAAAATCTTTAAAGAATGTGGAAGCGGCCGAACTTGGTAAACAAGTTTTGACCCAACTGATGGAGAAGACTTCTTTTTCAAAAAATGATGTGGAAGAAGTGATTTTAGGACATGGGTATGTACACGGCGGCGGATTGAATTCTGCGAGAATTGCTTCCCAGCAAGCCGGCTTTCCTGAAGAAACACCGGCATATGTCGTGATTAAGGCGTGCGGCTCGAGTCTGAAGGCCATAACTAATGCGACGGCATCGATCCAAACGGAACAAAATGAGGCGATTGTTGTCGGCGGAACGGAAAGTATGAGCAATGTTCCTTATATTGTCAAAAGCCGCTGGGGATCAAAGTTTGGGGATATTGTAATGGAGGATGCGCTGATGGCTGATGGCCTTGTCTGCTCGCTTGGTCAGGAGCATATGGGGCTCACCGCTGAAAGACTGGCTGAACAATATGGTATTTCCCGGAAAGAACAGGATGAATTTGCATTCAAAAGTCATGTAAAGGCTGCTAAGGCAATAAGTGAAGAGAAATTTCTGGACGAAATTGTGCCAGTTGAATGGCAGACAAGAGAAGGGAAACAATATTTTTCAAAAGATGAAAGTGTAAGGGTCTCTATTGATAGAGAAAAATTAGCATCTTTACGGCCGGTGTTTAAAGAGGACGGTTTCATTACTGCGGGTAATGCATGTCCTATGAATGACGGGGCAGCTGCATTATTGATGATGTCCCTTAAACGCGCGGTACAAGAGGGACTGCAGCCTCTTGTAAAAGTAAAAGCTTATGCGAGTGCAGGGGTCCATCATTCGGTCATGGGCATAGGACCCGTTCCTGCAACTAAAAAAGCGTTGAAAAAAGCAGGACTTTCGATTGATGATATTGGATTGATTGAGTTAAATGAGGCATTCGCTGCACAGGCTCTTGCTGTCATTAAGGAGCTCGGTCTGAAGGAAAACCGCGTGAATGTTAACGGTGGGGCAATCGCACTCGGCCATCCTGTTGGGGCAACTGGCGCTAAATTAAGTGTCACGCTGATCCATGAGATGATCCGCTCGAAAACGAAGTACGGGCTGGTAACTCTGTGCATGGCTGGAGGAATGGGGATTGCGGTTATCTATGAAAATATGACTTTATGAAGGAGCTAAAATCATGACAGTTAAAAACAGCATCAACCAATGGATCGATAAGAACAGACAAGCTCATATTACATTTTTACAAAAGCTTGTTCAACTATCGAGCACACAAGGAAATGAAAAGGAAGTTCAGGAAAGTGTGGCAAAGTTCTTAAAAGCCCTGGATATGGATGTGGATGTCTGGGATTTGGATGGAGAAAGATTGCAAAAGCATCCTTATTTCTATTCGAATCGCGAAACGTTTACAGACAGTCCGAATGTAGTGGGGATTTTAAAAGGTACCGGCGGTGGAAAATCCATTATTTTAAATGGTCATGTAGATGTTGTTCCTGAAGGTGACCATGCTCAATGGGATCACGGACCGTACAGCGGGAAAATCGTAGACGGAAAATTGTACGGGCGGGGTGCTACCGATATGAAGGGAGGCAATGCCTCGTTAATGATCGCATTGGATGCTATCCAATCATTGGGACTTCGCTTAAAAGGCGACGTTATATTTCAAAGTGTTGTGGAAGAAGAAAGCGGCGGAGCGGGAACGTTAGATGCGATACTTAAGGGATATAAAGCAGACGCCGCCATCATTCCGGAACCTACGAACATGAAAATTTTTCCAAAACAGCAAGGGTCAAAATGGTTCCGCCTGATTGTAAAGGGCCGAACGGCACATGGCGGCACAAGATATCATGGGATAAGTGCGATTGATAAAGCTTTTGTTGTGACTGAACATGTAAAGGAATTAGAAAAAGTCAGAAACAGCAGAATAACAGATCCGCTATATGATTCCATTCCTATTCCTGTACCCATTAATATAGGATCTATTAAAGGCGGAGACTGGCCATCTTCCGTTCCGGACATCGTAGAGTTGGAAGGCAGAATCGGAATTGCTCCAAATGAAAAGATGGAAGCAGTCCAGGCGGAAATGGAGGAATGGATGGAAAAGCTTGAGGAGAAAGATGGATGGTTCAAGGATCATCCAATTGAAGTCAAATGGTTTGGTGCCAGATGGGTCCCTGGAGAAATTGCAACAAGCCACCCCTTGATGAATTCATTGATTGAGAATTTTAAAGAAGTAGCTGACAAAGAACCTGTTATTGAAGCTGCACCTTGGGGAACAGATGGCGGGCTGCTAACCCAAGTAGGTGATACACCAAGTATTGTATTCGGCCCCGGAACGACCGGCCTCGCCCATTATCCAAACGAGTACATCGAGGTGGAGAAGATATTTGAAGCCGCTAAAATCATTGCAGGGACAATTGTTGATTGGTGCGAGTTGGATTAGGAGCAGCGCCTGTTTTAAAATGTTTCGACAAGTGACAGTGGTCAAGCCCCCTAAAAATGGACATAATCAAAATACGACAAGAATACACATTGTTTAATTGGTTTCAGTATGTGCGCCACCATTGACTTTGTTTTTGTCCGTGTTGAGG